>JASFUE010000045.1:0-15120 GCA_050050435.1 Burkholderiales bacterium
CGCATCACTGGCAGTGTTTCATTGTCCAGGCGCAGATAATATTCTTCCAGCGTGCGTACATTCTGGCTGAAAGTCGGGCCCAACGCGCTGATAGCCGACACACCCAGCCCCAGCAAGTCGCAGTCGGCATGGGTCGAATAACCCTGGAAATTACGGTGCAGACGGCCCTGGCGCTGGGCTACAGCGAGTTCGTCGTCGTACTTGGCAAAATGATCCATTCCGATGTGCACGTACCCGGCTTGTGACAACCTCTGCACGGCCAGACTGAAAATCTTCAGACGGGTATCGGTATCGGGCAGATCGTCCGCGTTGATCCGCCGCTGCGGCTTGAACACGTGGGGCAGGTGCGCGTAGTTGTAAATCGCCACCCTGTCCGGTTCCAGTTCGGCAACCTGCTCCAGCGTACGGCCGAACGAACTGACCGTCTGTTTCGGCAAACCGTAAATCAAGTCAATATTGACCGACTTGAAGCCGGCCGCGCGCGCCTCGTCGATGACCCGCGCGGTCTGCGCTTCGCTCTGGATGCGGTTGATCGCGTGCTGAACGTCATTGTCAAAATCCTGCACGCCGACCGACAGACGCGTAAAACCCAGTTGCGCAAGCATTGTGAGCGAACCTTCAGCGATACTGCGCGGATCGACCTCGATGGAGCACTCGGTGGCGTCATCACGGATGAAATAGCTGAACAGCATTTCCGTGAGCTCTCTCATCTGTTCGGCGTGCAGGAAGTTCGGCGTACCGCCTCCCCAGTGCAGTTGCACGATGCTCAGGTCGTCCATCTGCTCGGTCTGCAATCGCACCTCACGTTCCAGATACTCGAGGTACGTCGTGGCCTTGCTGTAATCCCTGGTGACGATCTTGTTGCACCCGCAGTAGTAACAGATGGTGTTGCAAAACGGCAGATGCACATACACCGAGAGAGGCCGCTGCAAGCCGCCGATCTGGCGTTTCGCAAGCCACATACTGTGCTGCTCAGGGCCAAAGGCCTCGACAAATCGGTCAGCAGTGGGGTACGAGGTATAGCGCGGACCGGCAACATCGAATCTTTTCAGCAGCTCGGTATCGACCAGAGGCTGATTATGCAATTGAAGCACATCCTGAGTCATGGCTGCGAACCGGTGGATCAAACAGCCCATATTGTGTATCGGGAGCACTGCAAGGCGGATTGACGAACATCAAAGCATGGCTCGGCATACCTGTCATTGCCGGCCCCATGGCACGAAACCGGGGCTAACCCGGAAAAGGCCGCAGAGAACTCTTCAATGGCCCGCCCGGGGGGCGCACCAGGCCCTTATACGGCTGGATGCCGCCGCCCCCCTCACCCGCTGCGGGACTAACGACTTATAATTGCCGCATGAGGTCGACGGATTCTATAACCCCAGCTCGTGAAGCCACAGAACATGATTGTGGGTGACAAATGCTGCGACAAGGCCGCTCTGCCGTGACCCCGCAGCGGGCGGCCGGGCAATATTTTCGCACCGTGGTTGACTCGCGGTTGTCTGCCGTCACCCAGGTTCTGTTTACTGGTGTCATCCAGGGGGCAATAGCATGACCGGACTGAATGCGGCCTACGTTTACGATCACGAAGCGCTCAAGAGCGCCTGCTCGAAATGCAATCTTCGCGAGCTATGCCTTCCCAGCGGACTTTCCCGTGATGAACTTGGCGAACTCGATGACTTGATACGCGTGCGCCGCACCTACCACAAGGGGGAGCATGCCTACCGCGCTGGTGACCGGTTCGACTCGCTGTATGCGGTGCGCTCCGGGTTTTTCAAGACGACACTGCTAACCCAGGATGGCCGCGATCAGGTCACCGGGTTTCACATGGCTGGCGAACTGATGGGTCTGGATGGCATCAGTACCGACCAGCATCCATGTGATGCTGTGGCGCTGGAAGACAGCGAATTGTGCATTATCCCCTTCTCCCGCCTCGAGGAGCTGTCGCGTGAAGCGCCGTCCTTGCAACGTCACCTGCACAAGATCATGAGCAGGGAAATCGTCAGCGACCAGGGCGTGATGATGTTGCTTGGCAGCATGCGCGCGGAAGAGCGGCTCGCCGCATTCCTGCTCAACCTCTCGCAACGAATGACCGCCCGTGGTTATTCACCATCGGAGTTCTACCTGCGCATGACGCGCGAGGAAATTGGCAGTTATCTGGGTTTGAAGCTGGAAACCGTCAGCAGGGTATTTTCACGCTTTCAGGCCGACGGGTTGATCGCCGTCCAGCAAAAGCACATCCGCATCCTCGATATCCCGAAACTGCGTACCATCGTCGGCCAGTGCTGAAGGCCTGAACCGTCCGTGACCTCAGGCTTTTTGCCGGTCCGGGTCGGGCACGCCGGCCTTGCGTAGAAAGACTTCCATCAGACACCAGTTGGTGATTCCGCTCTGAAACAGGTTCGCGCCGACGAACGCCGTGAACCACAGCCAGTAGCTGGACACATACAGCGGGCTTGCCGGCGCACCGAGCGCCAGGGAAATCAATACAAACAATCCTGCGATTACCCGAATTGATCTGTTTACTGTCATGCTTTTTCTCTCCAGTATGTTCTCGCCGACCTCGTCGCGGGACTATTGGGCAAGACGTTCGTCATTCATGCTCGCGGTAGAACGCCGTGTAATACAGCACCGGTATCACAATCAGGGTCAGCAGGGTTGAGACAAGAATCCCCGATATCAATGCAACGGCCAATCCGTTGAAGATCGGATCATCGAGAATAAAAAATGCACCGAGCATCGCGGCGAGTCCGGTCAGCACGATCGGCTTCGCGCGCGCGCTTGCCGCTTCGATCACCGCTTGCTGCAGTGCTACGCCTTCGGATGTACGCTGATTGACAAAGTCCACCAGCAGAATCGAATTGCGCACAATGATGCCGGCGAGCGCGATCATGCCGATCATGGAGGTTGCGGTGAATTGCGCTCCGAGGAGTGCGTGGCCGGGCATGATGCCAATGATGGTCAACGGGATCGGTGCCATGATGATAAGCGGCGTCAGATACGAACCGAATTGCGCGACCACCAGCAGATAAATCAGTATCAGGCCCACCGCATAGGCAATACCCATGTCGCGAAACGTTTCGTAAGTGACTTTCCATTCGCCATCCCACTTGAGCGAATACTGCCGATACCGGTCCCATGGTTGCGAAATAAAATATTCGGCAAGCTGTCCGCCTTGCTCTAGTGCCATACCGGCAATATCCCCGCGCATGTCGAACATGCCATAGAGCGGGCTGTCGAGTTTGCCGGCCATGTCGCCGACCACATACGCCACCGGCAGCAGATCCTTGTGATGAATGGTTTGCTCGCGTTGGGTTTCGTAGACCTGGGTCAATTCCGACAGCGGCACCAACTCGCCCTGGCGCGAGCGCACCGTCAGTTTCAGCGCCTGGTCGAGCGAACTCGCTTTCTCGGGTGGCAAGGTAATGCGTACCGGGATTTCGTATTTGGCCGCGCCACTGTGGATCGGGGTGACGTACTCGCCACTGAGTCCCATGCGCATCGTCTCGACGATATCGCTTTGCGCGACCCCGGCCAGCGCCGCCTTGGTCTTGAGAACGCGCACGGTCTTCTCCGGAGCCGGCTCATCGACAGTGTCGTCAATGGCAACAATGTCAGCCTCGTTTTCAAACACGTTCCGCACCCGCCGCGCCACATCGAGCTGGCCTGCGTAATCAGGTCCATAAATCTCTGCCACGATCGGGGACAACACCGGCGGCCCTGGCGGCACTTCTACCACTTTCACCTGCGCGCCATGCTTTTCGGCAATCTTTTCCAGCGCCGGACGCACTGACTGCGCAATCTCGTGGCTCTGACGATCGCGCGCGTGCTTGTCAATCAGATTGACCTGGATATCCCCGAGTTCCGGGCTCTCTCGCAGGTAATACTGGCGCACCAGACCATTGAAATTGATCGGGCTGGCGGTACCGGCGTAGGCCTGATAATCAGTCACTTCCGGCACGGTCTGCAATACCGTGCCCATCTCCTGCAAAACGGCCGTGGTTCCCTCTAGCGGAGTGCCAACCGGCATGTCGACCACGACCTGGAATTCCGACTTGTTGTCGAAAGGCAGCATCTTGAGCACGACCAGCTTGAAAACCGTGAGCGACATCGCCGCCGCAATTGCAATCAAGACAGCAAACAACAGACCCCACCGGCGCGTGCGGCCTTCGCGTCCGTTGAGAAACGGCGTGAGCGACGCGGTGAAGATTCTCCCCAGCTTCATGTCAAACGGGCTGGGGCCAGCGGAGTGATGCTGATGCGTCGCCAGTAGTTTGAGCGCCAGCCAGGGCGTCACCACAAATGCAATCGCCAGTGAAATTGCCATGCCCATGCTGGCGTTGATCGGAATGGGACTCATGTAAGGCCCCATCAGTCCGGTAACGAACGCCATCGGTAACAAGGCCGCAATGACGGTAAAGGTCGCCAGAATGGTCGGACCGCCGACTTCGTCAACGGCTTGCGGAATGATTTCGCGCATGCCACCACCGGTCAGCGCGCTGCGCCGGTGGATGTTCTCGACCACGACAATCGCGTCATCGACCAGAATACCGATGGAAAATATCAGTGCGAACAGCGATACCCGGTTCAGAGTGAAACCCCACGCCCAGGAAGCGAACAATGTCGCGGCCAGCGTCAATACGACAGCGATGCCCACAATCACCGCCTCGCGCCGGCCGAGCGCAAAGAACACCAGCGCCACCACGGAAACTGTCGCGAAAATCAGCTTCTGGATCAACTTCATCGCCTTGTCGTTGGCCGTTTCGCCGTAATTGCGTGTCACCGTGACTTCGACGCCGTCCGGAATGATCGTTCCCTTGAGCAATTGCACCTGGCCGATCACACGTTCGGCGACGTCGACCGCGTTCTCACCCGGCTTCTTGGATACCGCGATCGTCACGGCTGGGTTCTCGCCACCGATCTCGATCCCCTTGTGACCTGCCGCCGGGCCACTGCCAAACCAGGCATAACGCGAAGGCTGATCGGGCCCGTCTTCCACGCGCGCAATATCGCTGATAAAGATCGGCCGGCCATCCTGCACACCGACGACGAGTTGCCTGACATCCCCGGCACTGGCCAGGTAAGAACCGGTGCGCACCAGGACGTCAGTGTTGTCTGTGGTCAGATTGCCCGATGGCTGCGAGGCATTGGCAACCTGCAGCGCTGCGGCGACGTCATGCGCACTGATGTTGAATGCCGCCATGCGTTCGGGGTCGATCAGTACGCGCACCACGTGGCCGGGACCACCGATCGTATATACGTCACGGGTACCCGATACGCGTTTGAGTTCGACCTCCATGGCATGGGCAACCCGTTCGAGTTCGAACGCACCGCGCTGCGGATCGGCTGTCCATAACGTCAGCGTCACCATCGGTACATCATCGATTCCCAGCGGCTTGATCACCGGTTGCCCGACACCCAACTTGGGTGAAACCCAGTCGCTATGCGAATCGATCGTCTCGAACAACCGCACCACTGCGGCCTCATGCGGAACACCGACCTTGAACTGGGCGGTGAGCACTGCCATCCCGGGCTTCGAGACCGAATACACGTGGTCAATGCCGGAGATGCGCGACAAGACCTGCTCCGCCGGTACGGCGACCAGGCCTTCGACGTCCTTGGCACTTGCCCCCGGAAACGGAATGAACACATTCGCCATCGTCACGTTGATCTGCGGCTCTTCTTCCCGGGGCGTTACGGCAACCGCAAACAACCCGAGCAGCAGCGCCACCAGCGCAATCAGCGGCGTGAGCCTGCTCTGGAGGAAATAGTCTGCGATGCGGCCGGAAATGCCCATGGATCAACAAAAATAGTCAACGTTGATGAAGGCGCGCGTATTTGCGCCGCGAAACAGCAATACGGTGTGCACGGTTTGGGTGCTCTCGCTCATTCACTAACGCTTGTGTTTACCGCCGCCGGAGCCGCCCGCTCCCGCCTTTCGCGGCGGCTTACCGGAGGACGCACCTCCGTGTTGTGACTTTGACCTGGGCTTCGCCTGCTCTTGTGCCCGCGCCCGCTGTTGGCGTTCGTATTCATTGCGAATGCGTTGACGCTCCTGCGCGGTCTTCGCCTGTTCCATTTGGCGCTCGTATTCGAGCCGCTCGCGCTCCTGTGCCTGCACCTGCGAACGCTGCAACTCCTGTTGTGCACTCTCCTGCGCCAATGCCATGCCGGCGAACACCAACGTACTCGCCAGCGCAGACATCAACCATTGTTTCATCACCCGGTTCATGGCTTCACTTGTCTTGCTTCAGTTTCGTAATTCCCATTGCCGACATCACCATCCGTTCGAATGCTGGCTCGGTCGTTCCCTTCTTCATTTTCCGAAGGAAGTATTTTTCGAATCCCACTTTCGCCAGATGGACCCATTTACCTTCGGCAAACCAGTTGACGTTGCGCGGCGGTATCTGCGGCAACGCGACAAACGCAATGCCGGTATCGCCAAAATCGGCCAGGCAGACCGCATTCCAGGTAGCTTCGTGTGCCGGCTCCCGTCCATCGAGCTGGCTGCGAATGTTGTGGGCAGTCGCCGTCACCATCGACTCGATCATGTATCCTGTCTTGGGCGCGCCGGTCGGCACCGGTGTTTGCTCCACCGGGGGAATCGCAACGCACACACCAACTGAATAGATATTGGTGAACTTGGGGTTGCGCTGGTGTTTGTCGACCAGAATGAATCCGCGCGGGTTGGTCAGTCCTTCGATCCCGAATACCGCATCGATACCCTTGAACGCCGGCAGCATCATCGAGTAACTGAACGGCAATTGATGGGTACGCTTTTCATTACCCATTTCGTCATACTCGGTGACGTGCATCTTGTCGTTGTCGATCTTCGTCGTTTTGGCGTTGCAGATCCACTTGATATGACGCTCACGCATTGCCGACTCCATCAATGTCTTCGAATCGCCGACGCCGCCGAGCCCGAGATGTCCGATATAAGGTTCCGCAGTAACGAACGTCATCGGCACCTTGTCCCGGATCTTGCGTTTACGAAGGTCGGTGTCCATGATGAAAGCGAATTCGTAGGCAGGTCCGTAGCAGGATGCTCCCTGCACGGCGCCGATGACGATTGGTCCCGGATTCCTGACGAAGTCCTCCCACGCCTTTCCTGCGCTGACGGCATGATCAACATGGCAGATCGATTGCGTATTGTGCTCCGGACCCAAACCCTCGATTTCGTCAAAGGCCAGTTTCGGGCCGGTTGCAATCACCAGAAAGTCGTAGCCGACGCGCTGCCCGTCTTCCAGTTCGATTTCGTTACTGTCCGGATGCACTCGGCGAGCGCCAACACCGATGAAATCGATATTCTTCTTCGCCAGGTATGGTCCAGCCTCGAACTCGATGTCGCCCCGCTCGCGCCAGTTCACCGCCACCCATGGGTTCGAGGGTACGAAATGGAAAGTTTTCGTATTTGAAATAACGGTAATCTTGTCGCCCGGCCTTGCCTGCTCCCTCATTTCATATGCCATTGGCATTCCACCGATGCCGGCACCGAGAATTACGATATGAGCCAAAACGGTTCCTCCTTCAGGAATTCAGCACAAATTTTGATAACGGGCGGCTATTGCGGCCTCGTCAACATGCCAGCCTTGACCGGCTCCAGCGCAACGCGTTCGCCGGCCACCACGCCGGCAAGAACTTCGACCAACCCCTGCCCCGCAGCCTCGCCAAGACGTACCTGCCGGAAGCCGAATTGCCCCTGCGCATTCTCGACGTAGACCCCGGTCACCTCGCTGCGGCGGACCACTGCGCTCGCCGGAATCACCAGTTTCCGCGCCCGGCCAACAGTGAAATGTGCGCGCGCAAACATCCCGGGGTAGAGATCTTTCTGGTCGCCGCTCAAGTCGACCCGCACGCTCGTTGCATGCGTTCGCGGATCCGCTGCCGGAAGCACGGTGATGCGTTGTCCTTCGATCCAGCGATTGAGCGACGGAATTTCCACGCTCACCCGCGGGCTGGACCGTACCTCCGCCACTTTGTATTGCGGCACACTGGCCACGACCCGCATCGCCGATGGATCGAATCCGGTCATCAACGGCTTCCCTGGCGTGGCCATTTCACCCACTTCAACCAGGCGCGCGGAAACCACGCCGCTGTAGGGCGCTACTACCACCGTGTAACTGCGGGTCGTGTCCGCCTGGGTACGTGCCGCCTGGGCTGCTTTCAGGCGCGCTTCTTCCACCCTGAACTTTGCCTCGGCCTGCTCCAGCGCCGATTTGCTGATGAATTTTTGCGCTGCCAGTTCGCGTGCCCGCTCCAGACTGGACTTCGCGTTCTCGTAGGCCGCCTGCGCTTCGGCAACCTGGGCTTGACTGCCGGCTACAACCTGTTTGGCTTCCGATTCGTCGATGCGTACGATTGTCTGGCCTTTCTTGACGTAGTCCCCCACGTCATAGTTGACCTCGACGACCCGTCCCGTTACCTGCGCGGAGACGGTCGACTGTTTGATCGCCTCGACAACGGCCTCGACCGAGTATGTTTCATCAACATCACGATAACGCGCTTCGGCAGTTTCAATTTCCTGCGCAAAGCCGGTCGACAGGCCAGTGGCCAAAACGATTCCGGCAACCAGGGATAGGGGTTTCACAGCCTTTTTCCTGTCATTACGTTGTGGTTGGATAGTACGCTTGCCGCGCACGGGTGCTTGTGACATAGGTCACATAGCGGGTAGACGCCAACAGGCTGGGCCAAAACCGGCCCGGCAAGGCACGGCTGCTGCGCACCTAGCGGTTGATTTGTGATGATGTGCGTTGCAGGAAGCAGGTTGCAGCACTGGAGGCCGCACCAATCGCCCAGAAAACAAAAAAACCGACCGAATAAACGGCTTCCCGGCTCCAGGTGACCGGATCACCGAAAAGATACATATCACGCGGGTCGAACATCGTGAAAAACAGACCTTCAGCGATGCCACCAATGATGAAGGATGGCCAGAGTATCCAAATCAGTCTTTGCTTGATCATCTGCTCCTCCGTCAACGGGTGGCGTCCGCCGCTGAAATCAGCAGCGATCCCTGGCTCGTCGTCCAGCTGCCCGTCATCCTCCACGTCGATTGTGCATCTTCGATCTGTACCCGCCAATGGCCCTCGGCAAGTGGTGGCAGTGTTCCTTCGTACCAGCCCGGCGCAGTTGCATCCATTGTGATTTCACGGTCTTCACCGGCGCGGGTCGGGTGAACGAAACGTGCTCGCAAGCGATCCGGGAATTGGCCGCTACCTTGCAAGCGGATTCGCACCTGGTCCGCGGCAAACATCAGGTTTGCCGTCAACCCCAGCTCGCTGGCGCGCGATTCGCGCGCCAGTACCCGGTTAATCGCAAGCCCCTGCTTGTAATAGTCCTCGGCAACCAGGCCGTCTTCATGCTGGATTGCAATAATCAGTGTGGCGATACCGGCAATGACGGCACTCAGGGGCAAACCGATAAGAATCCAGGGCCAGGGCTCCCGGTACCAGGGCGTGCCTGGCTTTTCCAGCGTCCGGATGTTCATGTCTCCCGCCTCATCTGGAATCCGGCGCAATCAGAGTCGCCTTTTCCTCGATGACGATGTGTTCGCCCTCGCCGGCGGTCTCTACCTTGAACACGATGCGATTTGCTCCGGGCTCTGTCTGCTGTTTTCTGGCCCGCACGCGCACCGCAATGACTCGCTGGCTTGCACCATCAATAGTGATAGGCTGAGTTTCGGACTCCAGCTCGAGCCCCTTGATCCCCGATACCGAAATCAGGAAGCTGCGCGCCTTTTCCGACGTATTCATTACCTGCAACCGGTACACATTCTCTACTTGCGGGTCATCCGGCGCCGCCATGGCAATCCGGTCGCGTATGACATCAACCTTCACTGGCACCCGGTTGCTCAATGCCAGCGCAGCAACGATGATGATGGTCCACAAGATGGCCGTATAGATCAGTATTCGCGGGCGAACCACGCGTTTCAGCATTCCCCCGAAATCAAAGTGCTGGTCGAGTGCATTCAGACTGGAATAGCGGATCAAGCCTCGCGGATATCCCATCTTGTCCATCACCTGGTTGCAGCCGTCGATACAGGCTGCGCAGCCGATGCATTCGTACTGCAAGCCGTCACGGATATCGATGCCCGTCGGACACACCTGGACGCAGATATTGCAATCAACGCAGTCACCGAGGCCTTTCGCCTTGTGATCCACTTTCTTTCCACGCGCTCCGCGCGGATCACCGCGCTCGGTGTCGTAGGAAATGATCAGCGTGTCGCGGTCGAACATGACACTCTGGAAGCGCGCGTACGGGCACATGTACTTGCACACCTGCTCGCGCATCCATCCGGCGTTGCCGTAAGTGGCAAAACCGTAAAAGAATATCCAGAATGTCTCCCATGGGCCGAGCGACCACGAAGCGACTTTACCGGCGAGCTCGGTAATCGGCGTGAAGTACCCGACGAAGGTAAAGCCGGTCCACAGCGCGAGCGCGATCCAGGCAGCGTGTTTGGCTAACTTGAGGGCGATCTTGCGCCCGGACAACGCTGACTGATCGAGCTTCATGCGTTTCATGCGATCGCCTTCGATACGTCGTTCGATCCACATGAACATTTCCGTGTATACGGTCTGTGGACACGCGTAACCGCACCACAATCGCCCGCCCACGGCCGTGAACAGAAACAGCGAATAAGCGGAAATGATCAGCAACACCGTCAGGTAAACGATGTCCTGGGGCCAGAAGACGAGACCGAAAATATAGAACTTCCGGTGGACCAGGTCGAAAAGGACAGCCTGGCGATCATTCCAGCTCAGCCAGGGCATTCCATAGAACACCAGTTGGGTGGCCCAGACAAAGAACCACCGCGACCAGGCGAACTTGCCGCTCACCGACCGCGGGTAGATCTTCTTGCGGACTTCGTAGAGTTCCTGCTCTACGAGTTCAGTAGCGCCAGCCTGTGTTTGATCCGATGCAGCCATTCAGTGCGTTTCAGACAATGACATGGCGGCAGTTACCCGCTCGCTTACCGGTCTTGCCGCCATCCTCGCCGTGCTCGCGTTGCGCTGCCCGGCTTTTGTCATTGATTGGACAGCGACCAGACATATGCGGAAAGAATATGCACCTTGTCGTCGCCGAGGAACTCTCCCCATGCGGGCATGACACCGTGCCGCCCGGTGGTAATGGTTTCGATGATTGACGACTCGCCTTGTCCGTAGCGCCATGCCTTATCGGTCAAGTTGAGCGCGCCAAGCGCCTTGTTACCCGTACCGTCGGTACCGTGGCACACTGCACAATTGGTCTTGAACAGTTCGGCACCCCGGGTGCTGCGGATATTGTCGTGCGTCATCCCCGACAGCGACATGACATAGTGCGCAACATCCTTGACGCCCTCACCGGGCAATGCTGCCGCCATTGGTGGCATGATGCCCTGCCGTCCGTTCTGAATGGTGGTCACGATCGCCTGCGGATCACCACCCCACTGCCAGGACTTGTCTGCCAGATTCGGAAAGCCGCGGCTGCCGCGCGCGTCAGAGGCGTGACACTGAGCGCAATAGTTCAGAAACAGGCTCTCTCCGATCTTGCGCGCATCCGGATCGGCTGCTACTGCCGGTATATCCATACTGGCGTACTTGGCGAAAATGGGGCCGAACCGCTCCTGGGCCACTTCCATTTCCCTGTCGTACTGGTTAGTCGAAGTCCAGCCCAGGCTGCCCTTGAAACTGCCCAGCCCCGGGTACAGGGCGAGGTAGGCCAACCCGAACACCAGCGTGATATAGAACAGCCAGCGCCACCAGTTGGGCAGCGGATTGTTGTACTCCTGCAGGTTTTCATCCCAGACATGGCCCATCGTTCCCGGTTGCTCACCAGGGGCGAGTTTGCGTGTGGTCAGCTTGAACAGGAAGATCCCGCAGGCGAGGATGCTGACAATGGTAATGACCGAGATATACCAGTTCCAGAAATCATTCGTGAAATCGCTCACTTGCTGCTCCTTTCAGCATCAGGCTTAGCCTGCAGGCCGGTCTTCTTGTCCAGTTCGTCGTCTTCGAAAGGTATGCGCGAGGCTTCGGCAAAGCTGGCGCGGCGCGATCCGCTCCACGCCCACAGTGTGATTCCGATAAACGTAGTGAATGCGGCCACGGTGACCGCGGAGCGCAGCAGGTTGATTGTGTCCATTCCGAGTATCTGCATGGCTTACCTCGTCTTCACCGAAGTACCGAGAACTTGCAGGTACGCAATCAACGCCTCCATTTCGGACTTGCCTTTGGTCTCGTCCGGGGCCGCGGCAATCTGTTCGTCCGTATACGGCACCCCGACCAGGCGCAGCGCCGCCATCTTCTTCGGCGTCATCGCGGAATCGATGGAGTTATCGGCGAGCCACGGGTAGCCCGGCATGTTCGACTCCGGTACCACGTCGCGCGGCTGTGTCAGGTGCAGTCGGTGCCAGTCGTCGCTGTAGCGACCGCCCACACGTGCCAGGTCGGGACCGGTACGCTTGCTGCCCCACTGGAACGGATGATCGTAGACGTATTCTCCGGCCACCGAGTAGTGACCGTAGCGCTCCGTTTCGGCGCGGAACGGCCGGACCATTTGGGAATGGCAGTTATAGCAACCTTCCCGGATGTAAACGTCGCGTCCCTCGAGTTGCAACGGGGTATACGGGTTCAGCCCGGCAACCGGTTCGGTGGTCGATCTCTGGAAGAACAGCGGCACAATCTCGACCAGACCGCCGACGGCGACCACCAGAACCACCAGTATCACCAGTAGCGGAACGTTCTTTTCAATCTTGTCTTGGAAATTTTCTTTAGCCATTTTTCGCTTCTCCCGCTTCGATCACGCGTGAGCCACGCTGGGTGACACCACCGGTGCATCAACCGCTTTGGCGCCTGCGATGGTTTTCCATACGTTGTAGGCCATGATCAGCATCCCGCTGAGGAACAGCAGGCCGCCAAGCAAGCGAATGGTATAGAACGGGAAAGTCGCCTTGACGCTTTCGACAAAGGTGTAAGTCAGCGTCCCGTCAGGATTGACCGCGCGCCACATCAGACCCTGCATGACACCGGCAATCCACATCGCTGCGATGTAGAGCACCACGCCCAGCGTCGCGATCCAGAAGTGGGTCGTAATCAATTTCACGCTGTACATCTGGGTCTTGCCGAACAGGCGCGGGATCAGGTTATAGAGCGCGCCGATCGAAATGAACGCCACCCAGCCGAGCGCACCGGAATGCACGTGCCCGATGGTCCAGTCCGTGTAATGCGACAGCGAGTTAACCGTCTTGATCGACATCATCGGTCCTTCAAAGGTTGACATACCGTAGAAGGACAGCGACACGATCAGGAACTTCAGAATCGGATCGGTGCGCAGCTTGTGCCAGGCTCCGGACAAAGTCATGATCCCGTTGATCATGCCGCCCCAGGAAGGCGCCAGCAGGATTAGCGAGAACACCATGCCGATCGACTGGGTCCAGTCCGGCAGCGCCGTATAGTGCAGGTGGTGTGGGCCGGCCCACATATACGTGAAAATCAGCGCCCAGAAGTGCACCACCGACAACCGGTAGCTGTAGATCGGGCGCTCTGCCTGCTTGGGCACGAAGTAATACATGATGCCGAGAAAGCCGGCCGTGAGGAAAAAGCCCACCGCATTATGGCCATACCACCACTGGACCATCGCGTCCTGTACGCCCGCGTACGCCGAATACGACTTCCAGAAACTGACCGGGATCTCGGCGCTATTGACCAGGTGCAGCAGTGCAACGGTCAGGATGAACGCGCCATAGAACCAGTTGGCAACATATATGTGCTTGACCTTGCGCTTGATCAGCGTGCCG
The DNA here is from genome assembly GCA_050050435.1 of Burkholderiales bacterium. Classification (GTDB taxonomy): domain Bacteria; phylum Pseudomonadota; class Gammaproteobacteria; order Burkholderiales; family Eutrophovitaceae; genus SG8-40. The sequence goes on from JASFUE010000045.1 coordinate 13,769, forward strand.
AAGAACACCACCGCATAGGCAACCCACACCAGGGTGATCAGAATGTCGATCGGCCATTCCAGCTCCGCGTATTCCTTGCTCGTAGTGATGCCAAGCGGCAAGGTGATCGCCGCCAGTACGATGACGGCCTGCCAACCCCAGAAGGTAAACGCCGCCAGCTTGTCCGCGAACAGACGTACGTGGCAGGTCCGCTGCACCACATAATAGGATGTGGCGAACAACGCGCATCCACCGAACGCGAAAATGACCGCGTTGGTGTGAAGCGGGCGCAAGCGGCCGTAGGAAAGCCACGAAATGCCATAAGTCATGTCCGGGAACATCAGTTGGGCTGCGATGATGACACCGACGAGCATCCCGACGATTCCCCAGACCACCGTCATAATTGCGAACTGCCGGACGACCCGGTAGTTATATGTCGATTGTTCTTGCACGTGTTCTCCCTGAACTTTGCAAAAGCGCGCCTACGGTTATGCAAGCGCAGAAGACTTCCGGCTTATTGCGTAATTGTTGCCGAAAAATCAACATGTTCGGACCTGAGAAGCCCGCACGAATGCTAGCTTCCCGGCCGACAGTCACGGTTGACATAGATCAAACCGCTTGAATCGCGAGGTTAAGACACTGCCGCGAAAGCGTCAAAAAATCTTGTCATTACCCCCCATCGGCGCACTCGGTAGAAATAGCGGCCAGCGTTTCGAGCGGTTAGTGTGTGCCGCGACCGGCACGGGTCTCAACAAACAAGGCTCTCAACAAACAAGGCCCTCAACAGATACGCGGAAGCTGCTCGCCGCTCAACATGTCGATCGACCTGGCCACCCCAAGCGGGCCGAGACACGAGACACGCCCCGCGGGAGTTTCTTCGACTACGCCGATAATTCCTGCATCTGCCGAAACGGCGTGGCGCCGCAGCAGCTCCACCGCGCGTTCGGCATCATCGGGATGCACAAAAGCGACGAAACGACCCTCATTTGCGACGTGAAGCGGATCCAGGCCGAGCAGTTCACAGGCAGCACCGACGTCATCGCGTACCGTAATGGCCTCTTCGCGGATCACAATCGACGCGCCTGCCGTTTCCGCTATCTCCACCAGCGCGCTGGCCAGGCCGCCGCGCGTGAGATCGCGCAGGCAGCGCACGCCGATGCCGTTTTCAAACAGATCCAGCACCGGCTCCGCGACCGGTGCGCAATCACTTTCGATGACATTCTCGAATCCGAGCTGTTCGCGCGCCGCCATCACCGCAATGCCATGCCGGCCAACATCGCCGCTGAGCACGACAACGTCGCCCGGGCGTATTTCGGCGGGGCCGAACGGCCCAGGTGTGACAATGCTGCCGACACCAGCGGTGTTGATATAAA
>JASFUE010000046.1:0-15023 GCA_050050435.1 Burkholderiales bacterium
TGCGATGGAAGAGGGTTTGCGCTTTGCCATTCGCGAAGGTGGGCGTACCGTTGGTGCCGGTGTTGTGGCCAAGGTGCTCGAGTAACAGGTGATCGAATAATCGGGTTATTGAGCCGGTCTATCGAGTATTTGCGGTCTGATTGAGTGGCCGCGACAGATTACAGACGTGGGGCGAGGGGTAAAGGGCGCGAAACCGGTGCTTTTTCCGGTCTCCTCACTCCACACGGGATTTTGAGATGCAGAACCAGAAGATACGAATTCGACTGAAAGCGTTTGACTATCGCCTGATCGACCAGTCGGCTGTTGAGATTGTCGAAACGGCCAAGCGCACCGGGGCGGTGGTCAAGGGCCCGGTCCCGTTGCCAACGCGCATTGAGCGTTTCAACCTGTTGCGCTCGCCGCACGTGGACAAGTCTTCGCGCGAGCAACTGGAGATTCGTACCCATCTGCGTTTGATGGACATCATCGACCCGACGGACAAGACGGTCGATGCCTTGATGAAACTCGACCTGCCCGCGGGGGTGGACGTGGAAATCAAGCTGTAGTGGCGAACGGGAGGGTTTTCTCTCCCGCGAGCAAAAAATTTGGATAACCTGGCCGGCCAACTGAAGCTGGCACCTCATAAGAGGATATAAAAAATGAAATTAGGACTTGTCGGTCGCAAGGTCGGCATGACCAGGCTTTTCACTGACGCCGGCGATTCCGTGCCGGTTACGGTGCTGGACGTGTCAGACAACCGCGTGACCCAGATCAAAACCGACGAAACCGACGGCTATTGCGCCGTCCAGGTGGCGTTCGGCACACGCCGGCCCAATCGCATCAACAAGGCACAGGCCGGTCACTTTGCCAAAGCCGGTGTCGAAGGCGCGCGCGGCATGCGCGAGTTTCGTGTCAGCGCGGATCAGCTTTCCAGTCTTGAAGTGGGCGGCCAGCTCGGAGTCGATCTGTTTGAGGTCGGCCAGCTCGTCGACGTGTCCGGTACGACCAAGGGCAAAGGCTTCGCCGGTTCGATCAAGCGTCACAATTTTTCGTCGCAGCGTGCCACTCACGGCAACTCGATCTCGCACAACGCACCGGGTTCGACTGGTATGAACCAGGACCCGGGACGGGTGTTCGCCGGCAAGCGCATGGCAGGACATCTTGGTTCGGTTCGCCGCACTGTGCAGAACCTGCAAGTCGTGCGCGTTGATCCCGAGCGCAGTCTTTTGTTGATCAGGGGCGCGGTCCCGGGCGCGGATGGCTCGGACGTTGTCGTGCTGCCCGCAGTAAAGGCGAAAGGCTGATCCATGGAACTGAAAATTATCAACGACAAGGGTAAGGCCACCTCCAGCGTCGATGCGTCAGACGATCTGTTTGCGCGAGATTACAACGAGCCGCTGGTGCATCAGATTGTGACCGCCTACATGGCCAACGCTCGCAAGGGCACGCGTGCACAGAAAGCACGTGGTGACATCAACCGCTCGCATCGCAAGCCGTGGCGGCAGAAGGGCACGGGCCGTGCCCGCGCCGGTTTTGCCGGCAGCCCGATCTGGCGCGGTGGTGCCAAGGTGTTCCCGTCCAGCCCGGATGAGAATTTCAGCCACAAGATCAACCGGAAAATGTATCGGGCCGGTATGGCGTCAATATTTTCCCAGTTGGTCCGTGAGGGTCGTCTCGCGGTGGTGGATGCGTTCAGTGTCGATGCGCCGAAGACCAAGCTGCTCGACCAGAAAGTCAAGGGTATGGGAATGAACAGTGTGTTGATCATTACTGACGCGCCCGATGAGAACCTCTACCTGTCCTCCCGTAACCTGCCGCATGTGTATGTGGTGCAACCGGGCCAGGCTGATCCGGTGAGCTTGCTGCATTTCGACAGCATCATCATTACCAAGGCGGCTGTTTCCAAAATCGAGGAGATGTTGTCATGAAGGCGCAAACAGCCAATCAGGAAAGGCTCCTGCAGGTTTTGCTCGCGCCCGTCGTGTCGGAGAAGAGCACGTTCGTCGCCGACAAGTATGAGCAGGTTATCTTTCGTGTACTCAAGGATGCCAGCAAGCCGGAGATCAAGGCCGCGGTCGAAATGTTGTTCAAGGTCGAGGTCGAGAGCGTCCAGGTGTCGAACGTCAAGGGCAAGAAGAAGCGTTTTGGCTCCAATCTGGGGCGACGTAGAAACTGGAAGAAGGCATATATCTGCCTCAAGCCCGGTCAGGAAATCAACTTTGCCGCAGCGGAGGCAAAATAATGGCACTGGTAAAACTGAAACCAACTTCGGCCGGTCGCCGTGGCGTGGTCAAGGTCGTTAATCCGGACCTGCACAAAGGCCGCCCGCACCAGCCGCTGGTTGAAAAGAATCCGAAGAAGGCGGGTCGTAACAGTCTCGGACACGTCACCACGCGCCATCAGGGCGGTGGACACAAGCGTCTGTACCGGGTGATCGACTTCCGGCGCAACAAGGACGGGATTGCCGCGCGCGTGGAGCGTATCGAATACGACCCGAACCGTAGCGCGAACATCGCCCTGCTGTGCTACACAGACGGCGAGCGGCGCTACATCATCGCGCCCAGGGACGTCAAAGTCGGGGACCAGTTGCTCAACGGGAGCGAGGCGCCGATCAAAGCCGGTAACTCAATGCCGCTCAGGAACATTCCTGTCGGTACTACTGTGCATTGCATCGAGCTGCGCCCGGGCAAGGGCGCGCAACTGGCTCGCTCGGCTGGTGCGTCGGTGCAGTTGCTGGCGCGCGAGGGCGCGCACGCGCAGCTTCGCATGCGTTCCGGGGAAATCCGGAAAGTGCATGTGGACTGCCGGGCCACCATCGGTGAGGTCGGCAACTCCGAACACAACCTGCGAAGCATCGGCAAGGCCGGCGCGATGCGCTGGCGTGGTGTGCGCCCGACGGTACGTGGTGTAGCGATGAACCCGGTCGATCACCCTCACGGTGGTGGCGAGGGCCGCACCGGTACCAAGCGCGATCCGGTCAGTCCGTGGGGAACATTCACCAAGGGTTTCAGAACCCGCAAGAACAAGCGTACGCAGAACATGATCGTTCGGCGTCGTTCGAAGTAACCAGGGAGTAGGCGAATATGGCACGCTCAATCAAAAAAGGCCCGTTCGTGGATCTTCACCTGATGCACAAGGTGGAGGCCGCGCGCGCGTCCAACGACAAACGCCCGATCAAGACCTGGTCGCGTCGATCTACCGTGCTTCCGGATTTTGTGGGGCTCACGATCGCGGTTCACAATGGACGTCAGCACGTCCCCGTTTACGTTACCGAAAACATGGTTGGCCACAAACTTGGCGAGTTTGCGCTTACCCGCACTTTCAAGGGCCATGCGGCGGATCGCAAGGCTGTAGCCGGCAAGAAGTAACCAGAGCGCAAAGGAGTGAATGAAATGCAAACCTCTGCCGTATTGCGCGGCGTAAGACTGTCTCCCCAGAAGGGCAGACTGGTCGCCGACCAGGTGCGCGGCCTGGCCGTGGACAAGGCGCTCAACATTCTCAAATTCAGCCCGAAAAAAGGCGCGCGCATCATCCAGAAGGTTGTTGAATCGGCAATCGCAAATGCCGAGCACAACGATGGAGCGGACATCGACGAGCTCAAGATCACGCGCATCCTCGTGGAGCAAGGGCCTGTGTTCAAGCGCTTCATGCCACGGGCAAAAGGCCGCGCCTCGAAAATTCTCAAGCCAACCTGCCACATCTTCGTGACAGTTGGTGACCAGTCGGAGGAGTAGGTATGGGACAGAAGATCAACCCAATCGGGTTTCGCCTTGCCGTCCAGCGCAACTGGACGTCACGGTGGTATTCCAACAGCAAGGGTTTCTCGGACATGCTCCTCGAAGACATCGAGGTGCGCAAATTCCTGCGCAAGCGCTTGGCGCATGCCGCAGTTGCGCGGGTGGTAATCGAGCGCCCGGCGAAGAATGCCCGAATCACGATTCACAGCGCACGTCCAGGTGTGGTCATCGGCAAGAAAGGTGAGGACATTGAGAACCTGCGCGGCGAACTGCAAAAGCTCATGGGCGTGCCGGTGCACGTCAACATCGAGGAAGTTCGCAAACCGGAGCTCGACGCGCAGCTCATTGCCGATTCGATCGCGCAGCAGCTGGAAAAGCGCATCATGTTCCGTCGCGCCATGAAGCGCGCCATCCAGAACGCGATGCGTCTCGGTGCGCAGGGTATCAAGATCATGAGTGCAGGGCGTCTGAACGGAATCGAGATTGCGCGTACCGAGTGGTATCGCGAAGGCCGGGTGCCGCTTCACACGCTGCGCGCCGAAATTGATTACGGGGTTTCCGAGGCCAAGACGACTTACGGTGTCATCGGCATCAAGGTCTGGGTCTACAAGGGCGAAGTAATGGGTCGTGGCGATCAGCCGGCTGCTCCGAGCGCCACCGATACGCCGTCCCAGAAAAAACCCAGAAGAGCAGGAGCAACCAATGCTGCAGCCAGCTAAAACAAAGTTCCGGAAATACCACAAGGGGCGCAACTATGGCGTTGCCACCCGTGGCGCCAAAGTCTCTTTTGGCGAATTCGGTCTCAAGGCCACTACTCGCGGGCGCCTGACTGCGCGCCAGATCGAGGCGGCGCGTCGCGCGATGACCCGCCACATCAAGCGTGGTGGCCGGATCTGGATTCGTATTTTCCCGGACAAGCCGGTATCGCAAAAGCCGGCCGAGGTTCGCATGGGGAACGGCAAGGGCAATCCGGAGTTCTGGGTCGCAGAGATCCAGCCGGGCAAGGTTCTTTACGAAATGGACGGCGTTCAGGAAGACGTTGCCCGCGAGGCGTTTCGCCTGGCTGCGGCCAAACTCCCGTTGCGCACCGTGTTCGTACAACGTCATATGGGGTGAGCGATGAAAGCCAGCGAACTCAGGAACAAGAACGAGGCAGACCTGCAAAAAGAGCTCAACGAACTGCTCAAGGCACAGTTCTCGTTGCGCATGCAGATTGCCACCCAGCAGCTGACCAAGACCAGTGAGCTTGGCAAAGTGCGCCGCGACATCGCGCGCGTGCGCACTGTTATGACAGAAAAGGCAGGTAAGGCATGAGCGAAGCGACCAATAGCGCCAACCGTCGTCGGCTCACGGGCCGGGTAGTTGGCGACAAGATGGACAAGACCGTCACGGTGCAGGTCGACCGGATGGTTCCGCACCCCTTGTACGGAAAATTTGTGCGTCGTTCGACCAAATACCACGTGCATGACGAGGCCAACGAGTGCCACACGGGCGATACGGTGCTGATTGAAGAAGCACGGCCTTACTCGAAGACCAAGGCGTGGAAGGTTACGAAGCTGCTGGAGCGCGCAACACAGGTCTAACCTCTTGCAGCGATAGGCAAATACACGTAACATCGGTCGTTTTTATCCGGCGGCGCCTGGACGGCTCAAAAGCCGCCGCCAAACCGTCACGGATTCCCGGCAGTCCGGGACGAATCTCCGGAACAACTGACGACCGGAATAATTGACCCGAACGGGTCCCAAAACTGGTTCGCCGTAAGCCTGACGACATGGCGGACAAAGTTGGAGCGAGGTTAACTATATGATTCAAATGCAGTCTCGGCTAAAAGTGGCCGATAACACGGGTGCCCGCTCGGTCATGTGCATCAAGGTGCTGGGCGGTTCAAAGCGCCGTTACGCCGGGGTCGGCGACATTATCAAGGTTAGCGTCAAGGACGCAGCACCGCGCGGCCGGGTCAAGAAAGGTGAGGTCTACAACGCGGTCGTCGTCCGCACTGCCAGCGGCGTGCGCCGTCAGGACGGTTCGCGGATCAAATTCGACTCCAACGCAGCAGTGCTGCTCAACAACAAGCTCGAGCCGATCGGGACGCGGATTTTCGGGCCGGTGACGCGCGAACTTCGAACCGAGCGGTTCATGAAGATCGTATCTCTGGCGCCCGAGGTTCTCTGAGGAGTTTGAAGAAATGCGCAAGATTCGCAAGGGTGATCAGGTCGTTATCCGCACCGGGAAGGATCGCGGCAAGCGGGGCACCGTATTGCGCCTGGTCGGTGAAGACCGGGTTGTGGTCGAAGGTGCCAACCGTGCGAAAAAGCACGAAAAGCCCAATCCGATGAAAGGCACGACAGGGGGAATTGTGGACATGGAAATGCCGATCCATATATCCAATGTCGCGGTCTTTAACCCCGCTACCCAGAAAGCTGACCGCGTGCGCATCAAGACGCTCGATGATGGCCGCAGGGTGCGGGTGTTCCGTGCCAACGGCGAAATGCTGGACGCATAAGAGGAAACAATGGCCAAGCAGGAAGCAGTAGAGAACAAGAAGGCGCCGGCACCGGTGCCGGTACCTCGGCTAGCCGAGCAGTACCGTAACGAAATCGTGCCCGAGCTGATCAAGCAGTTCGGCTACAAAAGCGTGATGGAAGTGCCGCGCATCGAGAAGATTGTTCTCAATATGGGCGTTGGCGAAGCCGTCAACGACAAGAAGATCCTCGAAAACGCAGTCGGCGACCTGACGCTGATAACCGGCCAGAAGCCGGTCGTCACCAAGGCGCGCAAGTCAATCGCCGGATTCAAGATTCGGGAAGGCTATCCGATCGGCTGCAAGGTGACGCTGCGCAATGTGCGCATGTATGAGTTTCTTGACCGGCTGATCAGTGTCGCGATCCCGCGGGTGCGCGATTTTCGCGGTATTTCCGCCAAGGCGTTCGATGGCCGGGGGAACTTCAACATGGGTGTCAGGGAGCAGATCATTTTTCCCGAGATCGAGTATGACAAGATCGATGCCCTGCGTGGGCTCAACGTCACGATAACAACAACAGCGAAGAGCGATGAAGAAGCGCGTGCGCTTTTGTCGGCTTTTCGTTTTCCTTTCAGGACCTGAGGTAGTCATGGCAAAACAGTCCCTCGTCAATCGCGAAAAGCGACGCCGCAAGACCGTAAACAAATTCGCTGCCAAACGCAGTGAGCTGGTGACCATCCTGAAGAGCAGCAGTGCTTCCGAAGATGAGAAGGCAGCAGCTCGCGAAAAATTGCAGAAACTGCCGCGCGATGCCAGCCCGGTGCGTTTGCGTAATCGCTGTGCTCTGACTGGTCGGCCGCGCGGTGTTTTCAAGAAATTCGGTCTGGCGCGCAACAAGCTGCGCGAGATTGCCTTGCGCGGTGAGATCCCGGGTGTAATCAAGGCGAGCTGGTAGGAGATATTCGAATATGAGCATGAGTGACCCGATCGCGGACATGCTGACCCGCATTCGCAACGCGCAAGGTGCGGAGAAGGTGTCTGTCGCTATGCCATTGAGCAAGGTCAAGCTGGCCATTGCCCAGGTGCTGAAAGACGAAGGCTACATAGACGATTTCAAGGTCAATGACCAGGACGCCAAGAAACCCGCGCTTGAGATCGGCCTGAAGTATTACGCGGGCAAGCCGGTTATCGAACGTATTGAGCGAGTCAGCCGCCCGGGGCTGCGTATATACAAGCCGGCGCGGGAAATCCCGCAGGTCATGAACGGGCTTGGTGTGGCGATCGTTTCCACGTCTCGGGGCGTGATGACGGACCGCAAGGCGCGCTCGACCGGGGTTGGTGGCGAGGTGCTTTGTATCGTTGCCTGACCGGTTTGAATGCCCGGGCGGCAATAGTGATGTCGGGTTGATGGTTTCAGGCGAGCAGGAAGCGAACGTAAACGAAGGTGGTAGTGGAGCAAATTCATGTCACGCGTCGGTAAATATCCGGTAAAGGTCCCTTCAGGAGTTGAAATCAAGCTTGGGGACGACGAGATCACGGTAAAGGGGCCGCTTGGTGTTCTTTCACAACGAGTCAGCAAGCTGGTCAATATTCGGCACGACGACGACGAACTCTCGTTTGAACGGGCTGATGACAGCGTCGCGGCGAATGCCATGTCGGGCACCTTGCGCGCATTGGTGGCGAATATGGTGACTGGCGTGAGCAGCGGGTTTGAGCGCAAGCTGACACTGGTGGGCGTTGGCTACCGTGCGCAGGCCCAGGGCGACAAGCTCAACCTGTCGCTGGGATTCTCACACCCGGTCGTTCATCAGATGCCGCAGGGGATCAAGGTCGAAACACCGCAGCAGACCGAGGTGGTAATCAAGGGCATCGACAAGCAGCTGGTCGGGCAGGTGGCCGCTGATGTGCGTGGCTACCGGCCGCCGGAACCGTACAAGGGCAAAGGGGTGCGATACGCCGAAGAGCGTGTGGTGCTCAAGGAAACGAAGAAGAAGTGAGCGTAAAGCGTCATGTTTGAGAAAAGACAGTCACGAAACCGCCGGGCGAGACAGACACGGCGAAAAATCGCGGAACTTGGAGCCGTACGTTTGCTTGTGCACCGCTCCAACACGCATATGTATGCACAGGTTATCGATGCCCAGGCACAGGTGGTGGCGGCCGCTTCCACGCTCGAGCCGGAAGTTCGCAAGCAGGTTGGAAACGGCGGAAACGTGAAAGCCGCGACCATGGTCGGCAAGCGGATTGCGGAGAAAGCCAGGGAAAAAGGCATCGAGGCCGTTTCGTTTGATCGCTCCGGCTTCAAATACCACGGCCGCGTCAAGGCACTCGCAGATGCAGCGCGCGAGGCCGGATTGAAATTCTGAGGATCAGCTAATGGCACGTATGCAACATCAGGGGGACGACCGCGGAGACGGGCTCCGGGAAAAAATGGTATCGGTCAACCGCGTCACCAAAGTGGTGAAGGGCGGTCGTGTGCTCGGTTTTGCAGCCCTTGCTGTCGTCGGCGATGGCGATGGCGGGATCGGCATGGGCAAGGGCAAGGCGCGAGAAGTGCCGGTTGCCATCCAGAAAGCCATGGAAGAAGCGCGGCGCAAACTGTTCAAGGTCTCGCTTCGCGACGGCACGCTGCAACACGCAGTAGTCGGCGTGCACGGGGCGGCCAAGGTCTTCATGCAGCCTGCATCGGAAGGTACCGGAATTATCGCGGGAGGCCCGATGCGCGCAATTTTCGAAGTGATGGGCGTGACCGACATCCTTGCGAAATGCATCGGATCGACCAATCCCTACAACGTGGTCAGGGCGACACTCAATGGTCTCGCCGAGATGAACTCGCCGAGCGAAATTGCACTCAAGCGCGGCAAGACCGTCGAAGAAATTCTGGGGTAAACAGCCATGGCTGAAACAAAGACTGCCGCGAAGAAAACCGCGGCGAAAAAGACCGGGGCAAGGAAAACCGCTGCCAAAAAAAAGGCAGCTGAAAAGAAACCTGCCGTGAAAAAGACCGCCGTGAAAAAGACCGCCGCGAAAAAACCGGCAGCGAAGAAGACGACCGTCAAGAAGCCCGCAGTAAAGAAAGCTGCGAAAAAGGCACCGGCGGCGGCCCGGAAAGCGGCAAAGGCGGACAAGCCGAAGCCGGAAAAGACAGTGAAAGTCACGCTCGTGAAAAGCGTGATCGGTACCAAGGCGTCGCATCGGGCGACGGTCCGCGGGCTCGGGTTGCGGCGAATCCGCCACAGCGTCGAACTCGAGGATACGCCGGCAGTACGCGGCATGATCAACAAGGTGGGTTACCTCCTGATGGTGGAGGCATAAATGCGTCTGAACGAAATCAAACCAGCGGATGGATCAAAGCGCACGCGCGTACGCGTGGGGCGCGGAACTGGCAGCGGCAAGGGCAAGACCGGCGGACGCGGCCACAAGGGTCAGCATTCCCGCTCAGGCGGCTATCACAAGGTGGGGTTCGAAGGCGGCCAGATGCCAATGGCCCGGCGCCTGCCCAAGCGTGGCTTCACGTCGATGACGCGTGACGATACACGTGAGATTCGCTTGTCGGAACTGAACAATATCGAAGCTGACGAAATCGATTTGCTGACGCTCAAGGAAGCGGGCGTTGTCCCGAAGAATGCAGTGGCAGGCAAGATCATTCTCGCGGGCAAGCTGGAAAAGAAGAATCTGAAGATTCGGGGTCTGGGCGTCACCAAGGGTGCGCGCGCAGCCATTGAGGCCGCTGGCGGCAGCGTAGAGGGGTAAGCTTTGGCACAGGACGGCATGATGGGCATGGCAGGAAAGTTCGGCGATCTCAAGCGCCGCTTGCTTTTCCTGCTTGGCGCACTGATCGTGTACCGCATCGGCGCGCACATCCCCGTGCCCGGAATCGACCCGGTACAGCTGGCGGAGCTGTTCAAGTCGCAGCAAGGCGGCATTCTGGGAATGTTCAACATGTTCTCGGGTGGCGCGTTGTCGCGATTTACTATTTTCGCGCTCGGTATCATGCCGTACATCTCTGCGTCCATCATCATGCAGTTGCTTACGGTGGTCGTGCCGACTCTGGAGCAGATCAAGAAAGAAGGCGAGGCTGGCCGGCGCAAGATCACGCAGTACACGCGTTACGGAACGCTCGCATTGGCAACGTTCCAGTCAACCGGCATCGCCATTGCGCTCGAGTCGCAAGGCAGTCTCGTGCTCGACCCTGGCATGGCGTTCCGGTTCACCGCTGTGGTTACGCTGGTAACGGGAACCATGTTCCTGATGTGGCTGGGCGAACAGATTACCGAGCGCGGTATTGGTAACGGCATTTCACTGATCATCTTTGCCGGTATCGCGGCAGGATTGCCCAGAGCCGTTGGCGGTACGCTCGAGCTCGCGCGCACTGGCACTTTCTCTATTCCGCTGGTTCTGTTGCTGCTCATCGGTGTCGTCGTGGTGACCGGTTTCGTGGTATTTGTCGAGCGCGGTCAACGCAAGATTCTGGTCAATTACGCGAAGAGACAGGTTGGGCGAAAGGTATATGGCGGTCAGAGTTCATTTCTGCCGCTGAAGCTGAACATGGCTGGCGTGATTCCGCCGATTTTCGCGTCCAGTATTATTCTGTTCCCGGCAACGCTTGCGCAGTTGCTGGGATCGAGTGAAAACGTTTACTGGCTGCGCGACATTGGCGGTCTGCTCCACCCCGGCCAGCCCCTGTATGTGGCGTTCTACGCGGCAGCGATTATTTTCTTCTGCTTTTTCTATACGGCGCTGGTGTTCAATCCGCGCGAGACGGCAGACAACCTGAAAAAAAGTGGCGCTTTCGTACCGGGTATCCGACCGGGCGAGCAGACCGCGAAATACCTCGAGAAGATCATCATGCGGCTGACCCTGGTGGGGTCGGTCTACATCACGCTGGTCTGTCTGTTGCCGGAATTCTTGATCGTCAAATGGAATGTGCCGTTTTATTTCGGTGGCACGAGTTTGCTGATTATCGTGGTAGTGACAATGGACTTCATGCAGCAGGTACAGGCTTATGTCATGTCTCATCAATATGAGAGCCTGCTGAAGAAAGCGAACTTCAAGGGCGGAATGTTTTCGCCCCGGTAGGGAGAATTGAAATGCGAGTAAAAGCGTCAGTCAAGAAGCTGTGTCGTAATTGCAAGATCATTCGCCGAAATAACGTCGTGCGCGTGATCTGCACGGAGCCGCGCCACAAGCAGCGGCAAGGCTAGGCCGTTCCAACGGGCATTCAGGACTGGAAAAAATATGGCACGAATTGCAGGTGTAAATATCCCGAATCACAAGCACACGTGGGTTGGCTTGATGTCGATCTATGGCATTGGCCGCACACGTGCTCAAAAGATCTGCGCCGAAGCGGGGATCGAGCCGTCGACCAAGATCAAGGATCTGAGCGACGGGGACATGGAAAAGCTGCGCGAGCAAGTCGCCAAAGTCCCGGTCGAAGGCGATCTTCGGCGTGAGATCTCGATGAACATCAAGCGCCTTATGGACCTGGGCAGCTATCGCGGCTCGCGCCACCGCAGGGGTTTGCCGGCCCGTGGCCAGCGTACCCGTACCAATGCGCGCACCAGAAAAGGTCCGAAAAAGATTCTGCGAGCGGGCAAGAAATAGTTCGTTGCAGCAATACACAATTATTCAGTCAGGAATACTAGACGATGGCAAAAGCAACCACCCGGGTTCGCAAGAAGGTCAAGAAGAATGTTGCAGAGGGAATCGCGCACGTTCACGCGTCCTTCAACAATACGATCATCATGATTACAGATCGGCAAGGCAACGCCTTGTCCTGGGCGACCTCCGGTTCAAGCGGTTTCAAGGGCTCGCGCAAGAGCACACCGTTTGCAGCACAGGTCGCTGCAGAGCAGGCAGGCCGCTCGGCCCAGGATTGCGGCGTCAAGAACCTGGAAGTTCGTATCAAGGGCCCGGGGCCGGGTCGCGAGTCGGCTGTGCGTGCGCTCAACGCCGTGGGGTTCAAGATCACCAGCATTTCCGACGTGACCCCAATTCCGCATAACGGTTGCCGCCCGCCCAAGAAGCGCCGCATTTAAGGAGACCAACGTGGCCAGAAATCTCGATCCGAAGTGCCGACAGTGCCGCCGCGAGGGAGAAAAGCTCTTCCTGAAGGGCGAAAAGTGTTTTACCGACAAGTGTGCAATCGAGCGACGCTCGTATGCACCGGGTCAGCATGGTCAGAAGAACGTGCGTATTTCCGATTTTGGCCGGCAATTGCGCGAAAAACAGAAAATTCGCCGTATCTACGGCGTACTCGAGCGCCAGTTCCGCAAGATCTACAAGGAAGCAGCGCGCAAGAAAGGCGTTACCGGTGAGCAGTTGCTGCAGGATCTGGAACGCCGGCTCGATTCGGTTGTCTACCGTATGGGTTTTGGCGCTTCGCGTACCGAGGCCCGCCAGGTTGTTCGGCACAACGGCATCATGGTCAATGGCAAGCGCGTCAACATTCCGTCCTATCTGGTTCGTCCCGGCGACGTTGTCGAAGTTGCCGAGAAATCCAGGTCGCAGCTGCGCATTAAGGGGGCTGTCGAAGCCGCGGAGAGCCGGGGTTTTCCGGAGTGGATCGAAGTCGATATCAAGGGACTCAAGGGTACCTTCAAGGCTACCCCACAGCGCTCCGATCTCTCGTCGACCATTAACGAATCAATGGTCGTCGAGCTTTATTCCAAGTAATTATTCTGTCTGTCGCCTTCGGAACCCTTGTGGTTTCGGAGGTGGGGATTTTCGAAACTTTGTAAAGGGTCGAATCTATGCAAAGCAGCTTCCTCAAGCCGCGAATTATCGATGTCCGGACTACTGGTGTTGGTCAGGCCAAGGTCACCATGGAGCCCTTCGAGCGCGGCTATGGACACACTCTCGGGAACGCACTGCGTCGTGTGCTGCTGTCCTCGATGCCCGGGTATGCCCCGACTGAGGTGAAGATTGCCGGAGTCCTGCACGAGTATTCGGCAATTGATGGCGTACAGGAAGATGTCGTCGATATCCTGCTGAATCTGAAGGGTGTGGTGCTCAAACTGCACAATCGTGACGAGGCGGTGCTCAATCTGAAAAAAGAGGGTGAGGGCGAGGTCCGCGCCAGTGACATCGAAGCGACACATGACGTGGAAATCGTCAATCCGGATCACGTGATTGCGCATCTGGCACCGGGCGGCAAGCTCGACATGCAAATCAAGGTTGAAGGTGGCCGTGGTTATGTTCCCGCCAATGTGCGCGAAAACTCGCAGGAAAACCGCAGCATCGGCAGTTTGCTGCTGGACGCTTCGTTCAGCCCGGTGCGCCGCGTCAGCTACGCCGTGGAGAGCGCGCGGGTGGAGCAGCGTACCGACCTGGACAAGCTGGTGGTCGACATCGAGACCAACGGCGTGGTCGAGCCGGAAGAGGCGATCCGATATGCGGCCCGTATCCTGATGGAGCAGCTGGCCAGCTTCGCCGATCTGAAAGGAACGCCGGCACCGGTCGAGCAGCCGAAGACGCCGCAGGTTGACCCGGTTCTGCTGCGGCCGGTTGATGATCTCGAATTGACGGTGCGTTCCGCCAACTGTCTGAAGGCGGAGAACATCTATTATATTGGCGACTTGATCCAGCGCACCGAAACAGAGCTGCTCAAGACACCCAATCTCGGGCGCAAGTCGCTCAACGAAATCAAGGAAGTCCTGGCAGCCCGCGGCCTGACTCTCGGCATGAAGCTCGAGAACTGGCCGCCGTCAGGTCTGGAAAAAGCGTAAGGAGAATTACAATGCGTCACCGTCTCGGACTGCGCAAGCTAAACCGCACCAGTGCCCATCGCGAGGCGATGTTGCGCAACATGACCAATTCCCTGCTGCGGCATGAGGTCATCAAGACTACCTTGCCCAAAGCCAAGGAACTGCGTCGTGTCGCTGAACCAATCATTACGCTTGGCAAGAAACCGTCGCTGTCCAATCGCCGGTTGGCATTTTCGCGTTTGCGTGACCGCGAGAACGTGGTCAAGTTGTTTGACGAGCTGGGCCCTCGCTATGCCAAGCGCAATGGCGGTTACCTGCGTATTCTCAAATTCGGGTTCCGCCAGGGCGACAACGCGCCGATGGCGCTCGTTGAATTGATGGATCGGCCGGAGGGAGCGCAAGAAGAAGCCGGCAAATAACAATAACCGTAGCAATATTCAAGAAGCCGGCTCTATGCCGGCTTTTTCTTTTGCAGGATGTCGCGAAACTACTGCGCGGCCTTGATCCGGGTTTGTGCGGTGCTCGGCCGCCATCGGCGGTCCGGCCCGGCAATCATGGTCGCCGGGCGCTGCGCCAAACCCGCTCTCGGCCTCATGTACTGCTCGTGTACACTCCGGTTCCTGTGCTCCTGACGCACCCGGCTGAAGGCCGCTCGTAACGTTTCTCGACACCCGGCCTCTATCGCCGATTAGTACGCGGAGGAACGCGAAATCGAATTCTCGGTCTGATCTTCGCGGGGAAGTTAGTTTGGTGAGGCGTATCTCACGCCGACTTGGCCGCGGGTTGGTTCTGCTCGGTGGTCAATACCTTACGCAGATAGCGCCCGGTTTCACTCGATTCGACTTCGGCGATTTCCTCGGGTGTGCCAGTGGCAATGATGTAGCCGCCTTCATCGCCGCCCTCGGGGCCGAGATCGATGACCATGTCTGCGGTCTTGATGACGTCGAGATTGTGTTCGATCACGACCACGGTGTTGCCGTGATCACGCAGCCGGTGCAGGACCTTGAGCAGCATTTCCACGTCCTGAAAGTGCAAGCCGGTGGTTGGTTCATCCAGGATGTAGAGCGTGTTGCCGGTATCGCGCTTGGATAATTCCAGTGCGAGTTTCACCCGCTGCGCCTCTCCGCCCGAGAGCGTCGGGGC
>JASFUE010000047.1:0-14960 GCA_050050435.1 Burkholderiales bacterium
TGGTTTGTAAACGGAACCGAGCGGCATCCGTTTCAAACTGGCGACATGCTGTTTGTGCCCGCTGGCGTAGTGCACCGCTTTGAACAATACACCGACGACTTCTGTACCTGGGTCGTGTTCTACGGCCCCGCCGGTGGTGAACAGGTTTCTTCAGCGTAAGCAACACATGCCTTCTGAACAAGACACTGGCGACAAACAGACCGAAGCGCGCAGCGGGCACCCGGTGGGGATGAAGGTGTTGATTGCGGTAAATGCCCTGGCTGCGCTGGTGTTACTGATCATGGCGCCCCAATATTCCGGCGGTCGCGCCTTGCTCTACCTGTGCGCGGGGCTGTTGCATGGCGTACTCGCCGCCGGCCTGTTCTTTGACTTTGGATGGGCCAGTATCGTCATGATCGCCTATGCCCTGTTTCAGGTCGCCGGTATGAGTTTATGGTCCCTGATTGGAATCATGACGCTGGCGATTGAGCCACTGAGTCAGGCCAAAGCCCAGTTTCTCATACTGGCCGCGGCGGCGATCCCGTTCCTCGCCTGGTCAGCAATGTATCTATTGCGACACGTCAGAAACAGGCCTGCTTCGAAACCGGACTAGTTGATTCGACGCCCGCTTGATGCCCGGGCTGACGCGCGGTGGCTCCGCGAACGATTTTCCCGGCTCAGACCTGCTTCAGTAGTCAGAAGCCAATCCGACAAAACGTCCATTGCTGGCACGAACGATATCGTCGCGGCTGGCTAACGCGGTGAGCGGACTCTGGCTGGAGCCATCTTTTCCAGTGCTGTACAAGTCGTAGTCCGAGTTGATCGGGACCAGGTTCTTGTCCTTGCGCACCTTGCCGTTGCCTTTCATATTGGTGAGATTGAGGTAGCGGTAAGAATTACCCCAGGGATCGAGCAAACTGGCCTGTCCAATATCGCCAAGTGAATCCGGCAACTGCCCCTGATTGTCGGCCTGAAACTGCGCGATCTGGTAATCCATGCTGGTGATATCGGACCGGGCTTGCGCAACCATCGTCTCAAAGCGGTAGCTGTTGTACAGAGGGATACCGATCGAGGCCAGTATGCCGATAATCGCCAGAACGATCACGATCTCGACAATGGTCATTCCCCGGGAACGATTCTTCTTCACAGGTTCAGCGAAACCCGCTGCCACGTGGCAGGCGAGACGATTCGCTTCTCGGGCTGCCCGGCCATTGCCGCGCCGTTCAATGCGCCCTGAGACACCCATTTCAGACATCGTACTTAACCCCGGATAAAGACTTCACAATGACTCTCCCCCATCAATGCAAGTTTCGTGCGGGAGAACAGGGATCAATGATGGTGCTTGCGGAAGCCGGTACTCCGGATTTCCACACACGGCATGAATGGCCCTTGCGGATACATCTGCCGAAAGCCCCGACGCTCGGGTGACGAATGCTCAGCACGCACCCGGGGACCCGGCGAGAGTTGAAGCTCGAAGTGTCGTTCTGCGCTTCGCCGTAGCTTGTGTAATCCCGATATTACGCTTAATTAACAGGATGTTATTAGTGTTCCCGCCAGCCGTTTCTTAACATGATGAGCAATCAACTATGGCACCGGGAGTCCGCATGAAACTTGCGTTCTTCGAATGCGAAGCACTGTTTTGTGCGGCAGAAAACTGGCGAGAAAATGAATAAAACATTTACTATCAGCAAATTAAAAGAAACCCGGGGAAAAGTGTCAGGGCGGAGCACGGGCCATTTCAGGGTCGGTTGCGACCACGCTGGTGCCCAAAATTATCCCCCTCTGGCAACCAGAAATCGGCTTCGGGCGATGACCATGGTTGAACTGGTGATCGCCCTGTTAATGGTCGGCATCATCGCCGCCGTCGCTATTCCGATGTATAACGACTACATTGAGCGCACCAAGATCGCACAAGTCAAATCCGACATTGCCGATATGGACAGCTTGATCGCCCAGTTTCAGTCAGACAACCTTGGGCAGTTTCCAAATTCTCTTGCGGACATCGGCAAAGCCGGATTGCTCGACCCCTGGGGTAACCCTTACAAGTATCTGAATCTCTCCACCATGAACGGCAATGGGCAGGTTCGAAAAGACAAGAACCTGGTTCCGATCAACTCGGACTACGACCTGTACAGCAGCGGCAAAGACGGCGCCAGCCAGGGTCCGCTGACTGCCCCGGTGAGCCGCGACGACATCGTACGCGCCAGTAACGGGCGTTTCGTCGGGTTAGCTTCCGACTACTGATCCCGCTTACGGCAACCAACCTAAATGGCAAGGTTCCAGCTGACGAACACAGGCTTCCTTCGAGGCAAGCTCGCGAAACGCATATTTGTGCTGTTCGTGGCCTCCGCGCTCGTACCAATCCTGATGCTGGCAGCGCTCTACCACTTCCAGGGAAGCGTGCTCCTGCTCGAACATGCCCAGGGCCAGCTTCGTGGTGCGAGCGTAACCTACAGCACCGCACTCTATGATCGCCTGGTGCTCGCTGACGACGCCTTGCGCAGCGTTGGTGAGGAACTCGCTCGTGGCACCTCGATCAACGAACTACGTCCGACCGTTGGTGCAACATTCTCAGGCCTTGATCTCCTGCCCTTCGAGTCCGCGATAGGCCTGAACAACATCGATAGCCGCTGGTCCGGACTTGATTCACCC
This sequence comes from Burkholderiales bacterium, assembly GCA_050050435.1. GTDB lineage: Bacteria > Pseudomonadota > Gammaproteobacteria > Burkholderiales > Eutrophovitaceae > SG8-40. The sequence continues at coordinate 2,632 of JASFUE010000047.1, forward strand.
CAGGTCCGGCAGCAGGTCCTGATCGGCGAGACCGCTCTGCTTACCATGGCCCGCGACAACCAGCAGGCCCGCATTTTGATGGTGCGTCTGGCAGACGCGGCGAATCCGTCGCGCGGCATATTGTCGGCGGAAGTCCGCCGGCAGTATCTCTGGGCCGAGCGCGAGGCCAACCCATATCTGACCGAGCTGTGCGTCTTCGATCACCGCTACCGGCCGTTGTCGTGCACACAATCGTTCGAACTGACCGGCCTGCCCGCGGCCTTGCAGAAAAAACCTTTGAGTGTCAGCGGCGATCTCGACTGGCAGGACGATACCGATGCCTACGTCGCCCAGTACCGCGAAGTGTTTCTCGAGGCGAGGTTTACCGTGCCGCGATGGATTGTGGTCGCGGGCCAGCGCCGGTCTGACGCGCTGGATTCGCTCAAGACTTTCGAGATGACTTTCTGGGCCAGCCTTGCCGTTTCCACGTTGCTGGCACTGCTGCTCAGCTCGGTGCAGATTCGACGAACCATGGACCCGTTGGAAAAACTGATCCACGGAACCAGCCAGCTCAGCCGAAGAGACTTCTCGACGCAGGTTGAAATCACCTCCGGTGACGAATTCCAGCTACTTGCCACGTCGTTCAACACCATGGCAACCCGGCTTGGGAGGCAGTTCGATGTGATGACCACGCTGTCCTCAATCGATCGCGCCATCTTGTACGAACTGGACATCGACCGGCTCATGGAAGAAGTACTGCTTTCCCTGCGTTCGATGTATAGCCTCGAATGTGCCGGTATCGTCGTAATCGACCGTGAAGCACATGACAGGGTCCGTCTGTTCTCAATCACGGCCGATCGCAACCAGCCCATGGCCAAGCATACCCGTGGCGGCACGGACAGCCGCGACATGCTGCTCGCCAATACAGACGGTTATTGGGCAACACCTGAAGAAATCGGATGGCGCGGGCTTGCCTGTAAGGACAACTCGCGCGCGCGCCATATGTTCAGTTTTCCGATCGGGTCCAAGTCGGGCCCGGGCGGGCAACTGATGCTTGGTTTTGAACACCGCACTGAACTCGATGACGATGATATCGGCTACATTCGCGAGTTTGCCGATCGCATTGGTGTTGCACTCTCGTCGGCGGCGCGTGACGAACAGTTGTTCCGCCAGGCCCGCTATGACGGTCTGACCGGATTGCCAAATCGCTTCCTGCTGCTCGAGCGCCTCAAGCAGGAAGTTGCACAGGCGCAGCGCCTGGACCGGACAATTGCTGTCCTCTACGTTGACCTCGATCGTTTCAAACAGGTAAACGACAGCCTGGGTCATTCGGCTGGTGACCTGCTGTTGCAGGAAGCTGCCCAGCGGCTGCGTGATTGTGTTCGGGAATCCGATACGGTCGCACGCGTTGGCGGCGACGAATTTACCATCCTTCTGGGGGGATTCAGTGATGCAACGGTCGCGCGTAAGGTATCCGATCACATCCTGAACGCAATGGAGCAGTCGTTCTCGATCGCGGGTACGGAGAACTTCGTTTCTGCCAGTATTGGTATTGCCATCTATCCCCACGATGGTGTTGATCCGGGCCAGTTGTTGCGCAATGCCGACACAGCCATGTACCGGGCAAAAGCCAGCGGCCGTGCCAACTATGTCTTCTTCGAGGACGACATGAATGCCGAGGTCGTGCGCATCGCCAAACTCGATCGCGAGTTACGCCACGCCCTGGCCGAACAACAGCTATTGCTGCACTACCAGCCGCAGGTCGGGCTCGATGACGGTACTATCTACGGTGTCGAGGCTCTCGTGCGCTGGGAGCATCCGCAGCGCGGCGTGCTCAAACCGGGGCATTTCATCGACTTTGCGGAAGATTCCGGGCTCATTATCGCGCTGGGTGAATTCGTTCTTCAGGAAGCCTGTCGCCAGTATCGGATCTGGCGCGACAACGGAGTCGGTATCGATCGCATCGCCATCAATGTTTCGGGGCGCCAGTTCCGTCAGGCCGGCTTTACCTCACTGGTAGAAAACGTGTTGCGGGAGACCGGAATTCCAGGGACGGCATTGAGCATGGAAATCACCGAAAACGTCCTCATTGAAGACGTCGATCTGGTGATACCGATCCTGTCGCACCTGAAGTCCATGGGCATACGCATCGCACTCGATGATTTCGGCACCGGCTTTTCCTCGATGTCCTACCTGGAGAAATTGCCGGTGGACACGCTCAAGATTGACCGTGCATTTATCGCGACCATCGATGCCGCCGGACGCGGTGGTGTCATCGCGAAACTTGTGCTCGACATGGCCCGTGCACTGAACATGAACGTAGTCGCCGAAGGCCTGGAACGACCGGAGCATCTGACATTCCTGCGCAGTCAGAACTGCGACGTCGGTCAGGGCTATCTGTTCAGCAAACCGCTGCCACCCGATGCGCTGGCCCGGTTCCTGTCCGACTGGACCCTGGTCACACGCACAGAGATGTTCGAACAGCAGACCATCTCTGTTGCCTCATCGGCATAAACCCGTCTTGACGCTTGCCTGGCTGCGTACCTTGTGCGCAGCGAGTTGTGCCAGTTGACGGTCATGCCACGGGCCCAGCAGCGGCTGCACGATGACGGCACCGCACAACGCCAGAAACATGTCCCATTGCGTGTCCCAGATGTCGCCCTGGGTCGCCAGAAACGCGGTAGCGGCTTCACCTGAGGCGACCGCCACCCACCACTCCACGAACTCGTAGCACGCCGATATCGCAAGCACGACGCAGCAAACCAGGAAATAGAGCCATCTGCGCCCGTTTACAACGCCGGCCCGAACCAGTATTTCGCGCGCGATCATGGCTGGCACCAGCCCCTGAAAAACGTGTCCGACACGATCATAATAGTTTCGTGACAACCCGTACTCGTCACGCAACCAGTTGAACAACGGCATTTCCGCATACGTCCAGTGCCCGCCGATCAACAACACCAATGCGTGCAGCCAGATCAGGCAATAGAGAAGCATCGTCAACCTGATGCGCGGATAGATCACCGTCAGCACCACCGCGCCGATGATTGCCGGTAGCACCTCCAGCATCCAGATAAACCGGTCAGCAGGCGAATATCCGGACCAGACCAGCAATAGAATGAAACTGATCAGCAATACGGCGAGCCAGTGCTCGCGCTGGTCTCTACCGGGTACCACGGAAACCGGGCTCATCGGCGCCATGGCGCAACGCGTGACGGGTACCAAGGAACCCGCCGGCACAGCCGCTGCTCAGAACACGTTTGTATCGGCACACCGGAGCGGTTCAATTGAGTTCCTCCACCTTGATGTAGATGCGGCGACGCTCGCTCGATGCTTCACTTCGATGATAAACCGTACCGCTTTCCGATTGCGTGATACTTTGACCGGTACCACCAATCTCGATCCATTCGCCCACGCGTCCGGATACCACCGATGATATGCGCTGGATATGTGTCGCGCCCGTCGTACGATCGATGACCGCGTCCGATCGATTCGCCAGTTGCACGTTCACCCCGCCGCCACGCAAGCGGACAATCGCAAAAAGCCCGGAAACGACGTCATGATATTCGACCGGTCGGCCGCCGCCGTTCGGCGATTGCACGCGGTACGGCACCGATTCACCCGTCGAAATGAAAGCAGCTTCCCCCTCGATCACCCGCAGTGTCTGCACCTTGCCGCCTGTGTCCTCGCGCCGTGCCGAATCGATGCGAATGTCAACGCCATCCGTGTCTGTACCCGGGGGTGAGCCAATGCGAACTCGATCGTTGCCGACACCGCCCGTCATCTCTACATTCTGTTCGAGACGCTGCCCCGAGACGTCCTGCCTGACCGTTACCAGCAATTGGCGCGGCGGCACGTCGACCTCGGCGAGCATGGCGCGCAATTGCGCCATATTGCGTGGTGTCGTAGTTATCACCAGCTTGTCACCAAGGCCACTGATGCGGCCGCCGGGTACGAGCATCGGCCTGAGCAAGCGCACCATGTCATTTGCGCCACGCGCGTACAACTCAATAACCTGCGTTTGCATCTGCTCGGCACCGGCCTGCATAGCCGGCAGCACGCCCAGTGCCAGAATCAGCGCAAGCAACGACAAGCGAAAACGCCCGATCACTGGAACATCACCCCAGGCAGTGCATTTGCCGGATTCTGCCGGTAAAACTGTGCGAGCTGGTCGTAGATGTCCGGATAGTGGCGCAGCAACAGTTCCGGCTGCTCGAAAAATGATTCCGATACGACTGCAAAAAACTCCGCTGGTGATTCGGTTGCATATTCATCAAGATATCGCTCCCGGCCCTGCACCACCCGCGAGCGCAAATCCTCATAGGCATGGGTAAATATTCTCGCCCATGTTTCCCGATTCATTTCCCGATGCAGCATGGGATATCCATCCGCACTGCCATTGAGCATATCCAGCTTGTGGGCAAACTCGTGTATCACTACGTTACCGCCGTCATGCCGCGAGCCGGTTTCGATACTGCGCCACGACAGGATGACAGGACCGCGTGACCACGCCTGACCGGCGTAGGCATGCGGGTCCGTGTGTACCAGCCCGTGTTCATCGCGGAATTCACCCCGTGGCATGAATTCATCAGGATAAACGATGACCTCGACCCAGTCGCTGTAGGAATCCAGCCCGAGGTTGAGAATCAGGATGCAGGCCTGGACAGCGATCGACAGACGCATGTCCGCATCGAGCTCGAACCCGTTTACCGGACTGATCTGCTTCTCATGCAGAAACAGTACGCACAGGTCGCGTAACCGTCTGCGGTCGGTTTCATTCAGCCGTGCCACATAGCTGTAACGAGACGATACGCGCTGCCACAGTAGCGGGTCGAGAGAATGCTTCCCGAGAATACGTCGCCGTCGCCATGCCCGGTAAGCGCCGAGCATCGTCGTCACTCCTGACCGTCGTTGTCCGGGGACTCGAGCGAGGCCGGTCCGATAATTTCATCCGCGGGCCGGCGCAGGTGTTGCGGCGTATCGAGCTCGACGCGTTCGATCTGGTTGAAGCGGCGGCTGATCTTGTCGCTGCTGATACGCACCTCTTCGGCATCCTTGTGCGCCAGCCGTATATGGTCGGCCAGTTTGCGCATCCGCTCGTCAAAGCGGGAAAAGTCCTTGCCCAGTTTGCCCAGTTCATCCTTGATGATGTGCACCTGCTCACGTGTGGCCACGTCCTTCATTACGGCGCGCGCCGTATTCAGCACTGCCATCAGCGTGGTAGGCGATACGATCCACACGCGCCGCTGCATTGCGTAGTCCACCACCTCCGCATGATATGCGTGAATCTCGGCGAACACCGCCTCAGCCGGCACGAACATAACGGCGCCGTCGCTGGTCTCACCCTCGATGATGTACTTGCCGGATATATCGTCGACGTGCTTGCGAACGTCGGCACGGAACTGACGGCGCGCCTGCGTTCGCTCGGCGTCGCCCACCTCCACCTCGAACATGCGATGATAATTTTCCATCGGGAATTTCGAGTCAACTACTACCATTCCGGTGGGTGCCGGCAATTTCAGTACACAGTCGGCGCGGTTTCCGCTCGAGAGCGAGAACTGGAACTCGTATGCCGACGGTGGCAGGATATTGCGCACCAGGCCCTCGAGCTGAACCTCGCCAAATGCGCCCCTTGAACGTTTGTCTCCAAGTAGTTCCTGCAGCCCGACGACATTACTGGTCAATCCATCGATCTTCTTCTGCGCCTCGTCAATGGTTGCCAGCCGTTGCATGACGTTGACGAAAGTCTCGTTGGTCTTCTTGAAACCTTCTTCGAGTCGTTCGTTGACCTTGCCCGATATCTGTTCGAGGCGTGAATCCGTTGTTTTGGTCAGTTGCTCTACCGAGGTGGCGAGTTGGGTCGAGGCATTGCGCAGGGTGTTCTGAATCAATTCCTGCTCCGCACGGTTCTGTTCAGCGAGTTTTTCCAGAACCTTGGTGACGACTTCACTGCGCAGCAAATCATGCTTTGACTGCATTTCCTTGCTCATCTCGGAAAGCCGCAAGGTGGTTGTTTCACGCGTTGCCGAGAGCTCCTCGACCTGGCGTACCTGCAATGCCCCTACCGTGCTGCGCGTCTGGGTCAGTTCCTGGGTCAGGGTGTCGCGCAGTTGTCCGATCGCGCCGGACTGCAACTGTGACAACCGGTCGCCCAGTTCATTGAGCGCAGTGTTGGTGTCACGCACCATTTGCAGGTGCTTGTCTTCAAGCGTTTGTGCAAGATGCGCGGGCTGGTTACGCATCCGTACCAGCAATGCCACGGCAACGCCGAACGTGGCCAGTGCGAACACCAGTACGGCAACCGATATAACCAGGCTGATCGTCAGTTCGGGCATGAAATCAGTATAGCCCAGCGCAGCAATCGTGCTGCGCCCGGTCGAGCCCGGTCAGGCAGCCTGCTCCTGGCGCCCGGCACGCTTGCGCTCATGTTCCTTGAGCCAGCGCTTGCGAATGCGGATCGAACGGGGCGTGATTTCGACCAGTTCATCATCGGCAATGAATTCCACCGCCTTTTCCAGGGTGAGTTCGATCGGCGGCACCAGACGCACTGCTTCATCCGAGCCCGAGGCACGGATATTGGTCAACTGCTTTCCCTTGATCGGATTGACCACCAGATCGTTGTCACGGCTGTGGATGCCGATCACCATCCCTTCGTAAATGGCCTCTCCGGGCGAGATGAACATACGCCCGCGCTCTTGCAGTTTCCACAGGGCATAGGCCACCGCCGCGCCGTCGTCCTGACTGACCAGAACGCCGTTGCGCCGTTCCTCCATGTCGCCCTTGACCGGGCCGTAATCATCGAAAATATGGCTGGCCACCCCGGTGCCGCGGGTCAGTGTCAAGAATTCACCCTGGAAGCCGATCAGCCCGCGCGCCGGGATGCGATATTCCAGGCGGGTTCGGCCCTTGCCATCTGCCTGCATGTCCTGCAGCTCGCCCCGGCGCCGGCCGAGTTCTTCCATCACCGCGCCCTGGGTCTGCTCATCGACATCCACAGTAAGCAATTCGTAAGGTTCCTGGCGCACGCCGTCGACAGTGCGATACACCACGCGCGGACGCCCTACTGCCAGTTCATAGCCTTCGCGTCGCATGTTCTCCAGCAATATCGTCAGATGCAATTCGCCACGCCCGGACACGATAAAGGTGTCGGAGTCGGCAGTGAATTCCACCCGCAGGGCAACATTGGACTGCAATTCGCGCTCGAGACGTTCGCGAATCTGGCGGCTGGTGACGAACTTGCCCTCGCGCCCCGCAAGCGGCGACGTGTTGACCATGAAATTCATGGTCAGTGTTGGTTCGTCCACCGTCAGCAATGGGAGGCCTTCCGGGCAGGCCGGGTCACAAAGCGTCACGCCGATACCGATTTGCTCGATGCCGTTGACCAGAACGATATCACCCGCTTCGGCTTCTTCGACCACGCTGCGTTCCAGCCCTCTGAACACCAGTACCTGATTGATTTTGGCAATTTTTGGCTCGCTGTCCGGGCCATTCATGAATGCCACCTGCTGTCCCGAACGGATACGCCCGCGCGCTATACGGCCAATACCGATGCGCCCGACGAAGCTGGAATAATCCAGCGAGCAGATCTGCATCTGCAGCGGCCCGTCAGGATCGGCGTCACGCACCGGCACGTGTTCGAGTATCACGTCGAACAAGGCGCGCATGTCTTCTGCCGGCTTGTCGGCATCGAGCGTCGCCCAGCCGTGCAACGCGGACGCGTAGACGATCGGAAAATCGAGCTGTTCGTCACTCGCTCCGAGTTTGTCGAACAGGTCGAAAGTCTGGTTGACTACCCAGTCCGGGCGCGCACCGGGCCGATCTACCTTGTTGACGACGACGATTGGTCGCAAACCCAGCGCCAGTGCCTTGCGGGTGACAAAACGCGTTTGCGGCATTGGCCCTTCTACCGCATCTACCAGCAGCAGGACACTGTCGACCATCGATAACACCCGTTCCACCTCGCCACCGAAGTCAGCGTGGCCGGGCGTGTCGACGATGTTTATATGTGTGTCCCGGTACTGGACCGCGCAGTTCTTCGACAGGATCGTGATGCCACGCTCTTTTTCCAGGTCGTTGGAATCCATCACCCGCTCGGCGACTTGCTGGTGGGCGGCAAAAGTGCCTGATTGCCGCAGCATCTGATCCACCAGCGTGGTCTTGCCGTGGTCGACGTGGGCAATGATCGCAATGTTGCGGATGTTGTTTCGCCGGGAATGATTTTGCATAACTAAGGTTTACCACCAACGCGTGCTCGAAGAGCGCGTGATCCAGTTTGTCAGGTGTTGCTGTTGTTGAATGTCGCGGGATTTCATTGGCTGCCGTGAAAATTCTGAATCTCCGGTGATGCCCCTTTGACACCGACCGAGCAAAATACGCTAGCGCTGAAAGCCATACCGGGCTGCCGCGAAAAAGCTGCGCAGTCTAACACAAGGCCGGCTAACCCGTTCGTGCCATTTCATGCGCTGTTTGATAATCAGGAAAGGCCACGAAATACCGCCATCGGCGGGGTTCGCAGCAGTCGGTTGGTGCCAGCCATTCCGACCAGAGTCACCGTCAGCACACCGGCGAGCAATCCGGCCAGCCATACCACCGGATTGATCTGGTAAGGGATGCTAAGCACCTTTTCGGCCAGCCCCCATCCCACCAGCGTGGCGCCGATGGCCGCCAACAATCCTGCCACCGCGCCGATAAACACGAACTCACCCAATTGCAACACTCTGAGCTGCCGGCTGGTCGCACCGAGGGTGCGCATCACGGCGGCGTCCATTCGCCGTTCATCATGCGTCGAGGCGATCGCGGCGAGCAGTACAAGCGCACCCGCGAACAGACTGAACACGAAGACGAATTCCACCGCCCTGATCACCTGGTCCATCATGTTGACCACCTGCGCCAGAATGGCCGCCACGTCGATGACCAGCAATCCGGGAAATGCCCGGATCAATCCGTCGAGGAATTGCCCCTCCCCGGCCGGAAGATAGAAACTGCTCACCCAGCTCCGGGGATAGGCATCGAGCAGCCCGGGTGCGGTAAGAACAAAAAAGTTCACCCGAAACGAATCCCACTGCACCGTGCGAAGCGACGCAATGCGCACTTCGAGCGCATCTCCCGCGATGTCATAGCGCAACGTGTCCCCCAGGTGCAGTCCGAGTGTTTCGGCGATACCGGTTTCCACCGATACCAGCGGCTTGCCATGATCTGCAGTGTCGAACCAGCGGCCGTCAACGATCTGGTTATCCCGGTATAACGTATCGCGCCAGGACAGATTGAAAGCTCGACTGACCAGTCGCTTTGCCCGCTCATCAGCAAAGTCGGCGTCCTGGACCGGTTTGCCGTTGATGGCGACCAGGCGGGCTCGCACCATCGGATACAGTTGCGGAAATGCCTGGCCGTGCCGTGAAAAATAACGCTGCAAATCGTCGATCTGGTCGGTCTGGATATTGACCAGGAACCGGTTGGGTGCATCCTCGGGCAGAGTCCTCTGCCAGGCGCTCAGCAAGTCGTTGCGCACCAGTGTAAGCAGGATGAGCGAAAGCAGACCCAGTCCGATTGCGCTGACCTGCAGCACGCTGCCCATGCGTCGGCGGCTGATGTTGGCGAGTCCGGTACGCCAGCCAAACCCGGCGTTGCCGAGGCTGCGACGCAATAACCGGATCGCGACGAGCGTGATGCCGGCACAGGCCAGCAGCGTCGCTACCACACCGGCCAGCACAGTGCGGCCCAGCTCGGGATCACCTGCTTGCCAAAGGATCAACAATGCAATGGAAAGACCACCGAGAACATAGGCACTGAACCCGGTCGGGTCCGGCACACCGAGATCGCGACGCAACAGTCGCATGGTAGATACCCTGCGCATGGCAATCAGTGGTGGCAGCGCAAAACCCGCCAGCAGGATGCAACCGGCGGCAAATCCCTCGAACATCGGCGAGATTCCCGGTACCGGCAAGGCAACCGGCACCAGTGGTGACAATATGGTGACCAGCATCTGTTGCAGACCCAGCCCCGCGGCGCTTCCAATTGCCGCTGCGACCACGCCGGTGATCAACAATTGCAGTCCGTACAAACCGGTGACTTCCAGCTGGCTCGCACCGAGACAGCGCATCATTGCGCAGGCATCGAAATGCCGTTGCATGTGTCGTCGGGCCGCCAATGCGATCGCCACTCCGGCAAGCAAGACAGTCAATAGCGTCGACAATCCGAGGAAGCGCTCGGACCGCTCCAGCCCGGAACGGATCGAGGGCCTTGCATCACGGATCGTCTCGATGCGCACGCCAGGTTCGATGTGTCGTTGCGCATAGGCCGAAAAGCGGTTGACCAAACTCTCGCTGCCGGCAATGTAAAGGCGATAGCGCACCCGGGCGCCGGGTACGATGAGTCCGGTCGATGCCAGATCACCTTCATTCATCAACAGCCTCGGCGCCAGATTGAGAAACCCGGCGGTCGAATCCGGTTCCTCGCTGACTATGGCAGCGACTTTGAAATCGCGGTCGCCAAGTGTCAGCGTCTGCCCGGGAGACATTCCCAGCCGGCGTAACAGCCGGTCATCGACCCAAACCGTGCCGGGAGCCGGAATGGCGTCCGGCCTGACATCAGGACCGGCGGCATCACCGCGTATTCGCAATTGCCCGCGCACCGGATAACCCCCACTCACCGCCTTGACCGCGGTGAGCAGACTGTCATCACCGAACTGCGTCATACTCCGAAACCGGGTCGATCGCGTTGTCTGCAGACCCAGTTCTGTTGCCTTGGCGGAAAAACGGGCATTCAAGGGCTGGTCGGACACCATGACCAGGTCCCCGCCGAGGAGCTGGCTGGATTGGCGCACGATGGCGCGGGCGACGCGATCGGAGAAGAACGAGACCGTCGTCACGCTGGCGACGGCAATAATCAGCGCCATCATCAGAATGCGCATTTCCCCGGCACGCCAGTCGCGGCCAAACAACCGGACCGACAACAGCAGCAAGGACAAGCGCTGTTTCATCGGGTCGTTTCCCGCACGATGCGACCAGCCTCGAGTTCGATGCGCCGCTGGCAGCGCGCGGCGAGGCGCTCATCGTGGGTAACCAGCACCAGCGTCGTGCCCTGTTCGCGGTTCAGGTCGAACATCCGGGTAATGATTTCCTCGCCGGTGCGCGCGTCCAGATTTCCTGTTGGTTCGTCTGCGAACACCACTTTCGGCTCGATCACGAAGGCCCGGGCAATGGCGACGCGTTGCTGTTCGCCCCCGGAGAGCTGACGTGGATAGTGGTCCAGCCGCTGCGCCAGGCCAACGCGTTGCAGAATATCCGTGCTGCGGGATCGAACCCCGCTTCGCCCCGCCAGTTCAAGCGGCAGCATCACGTTCTCCAGTGCCGTCAGAGCCGGCAGCAACTGGAATGACTGGAACACGAACCCGATGCGATCGCGGCGAATACGGGCGCGCCCGTCTTCATCCAGGCCGGACAGGTCCTGGCCCTCAGTAACCACTCGCCCGGAACCAGGCACTTCCAACCCGGCCAGCAGCGCCAGCAAGGTCGTCTTCCCCGATCCGGACGCGCCGACCACCGCGACTGATTCGCCACTGTGGATTTGCAGCGATACCTGGTCGAGAATCGTAATGGTTCGTGAACCGGTGCTGACTCTGTGAGTCAAATCGATCGCTTCAACGACGGGATCTGTTTTCATGTCAATTGCAACGTCTTCGAGAATTTTCATATTCTTGCTGTTGGCCTTTGCCTGGCGAGCCAGTCTTGCCGGGCCCATACTGGTGCTCGGCGACAGCCTGTCCGCGGGTTATGGGTTGTCCAATGGCAGTAGTTGGGTGAGCTTGCTGAAGGACCGTCTCAGCGCCGACGGCAGCAATGACACGGTGATCAATGCGAGTATCAGCGGTGAAACCGCCGCTGGCGGCAAGCGGCGCATCCAGGACCTGCTCGATCGCCATCAACCACAGGTCGTAATTGTCGAACTGGGTGCCAATGACGGACTGCGCGGAACAGACATTGCGCTCATCAGGAAAAGTCTCTCGGCTATCATCGAAGCCTGCCAGCGCCACGGCGCCAAAACACTCCTGGTCGGAATGCGAATTCCACCCAACTACGGGCGCAATTACACGGAAAAGTTCCACGCGCTGTTTGGCGAAATCAGTGACCGTTACGGGAGCTCACTCGTGCCATTCATGCTCGATGGATTCGCTGCTGACCGCGCCCTGTTTCAGGAAGACGGCTTGCACCCGAACGCCGAAGCCCAGCCCTTGATCCTCGACAACATCTGGACGCAACTGAAACCGTTACTGTAGTCGCTACCGGACATCGATACCCGCCGGGCCGGATGTCAACTTTCCGATACGGCACGCCGACTCAAACCCGCCGTTGCGA
>JASFUE010000048.1:0-14942 GCA_050050435.1 Burkholderiales bacterium
CGGCGTGCTGCAGTTTGATTTCTTCGAGGAATCCTGGGTCGAGGTGACGGACCGTTATGGCGATGTCATCTATTCAGATCTCAATCCGGCAGGCGTCTCGCGCCGGGTCACCGGATATCCGCCGCTGACCGTGGTGATCGGCAACGCGCAAGGGACGGTGATGCGTTACAACGACGAAACGGTTGATCTTGGCCCTCATACCCGGGTCGATGTTGCCCGGGTAACGGTCGAATAGGCACGGTACGATGTCCGTTCAAGCATCTGCACGAGGCAATCCAATACAGGAGCCCAACCCGACAGGGCGCAACCCGATGCGGCGTAACTCGATACCGGTTCGTGTCGGCGATGTCGTCATTGGTGGCACCGAGCCTATCGTTGTGCAGTCGATGACAAATACCGATACGGCCGACGTCGATGCCACTGCGGCGCAGGCGGCGCAGTTGTTCGCTGCCGGCTCGGAAATGGTGCGCGTCACCGTCAACACGGCGGAAGCGGCTGCGGCCGTTGCGCCGTTGCGCAAGAAGCTGGATCAGCAGGGATTGCATGGGCCGTTGGTGGGTGATTTTCATTTCAATGGTCACCGGCTGTTATCGGAATTTCCCGATTGTGCAAAGGCGCTGGACAAATACCGCATCAACCCGGGTAACGTTGGCAAGGGCTCGAAACGCGACGAGCAGTTTGCAATGATGATCGAGGCGGCCTGCCGTTACGGCAAGCCGGTGCGCATCGGTGTGAATTGGGGCAGCCTCGACCAGCAACTGCTGGCGCGCATGATGGACGAGAATGCGCAGCGGCAGCAGCCCTGGGATGCCGATGAGGTGATGCGCGAAGCGCTGGTAACCTCGGCGCTGGACAGTGCCAGCCAGGCTGTTGATCTGGGGCTGGCGCGCGACCGGATCGTACTGTCGTGCAAGGTCAGTGACGTCCAGGATCTGATCGATGTCTATCGCAGGCTGGCGCAACGTTGTGAGTACCCGTTGCACCTCGGGCTGACCGAAGCCGGCATGGGAACCAAAGGGGTGGTCGCGTCGACGGCTGCCATGGCAGTGCTGTTGCAGGAAGGCATTGGCGACACCATTCGGGTGTCGCTCACGCCGGACCCGGGCGGTGATCGCACCCGGGAAGTGACGGTTGCACAGGAAATCCTGCAGACCATGGGACTGAGGTCGTTTGCGCCACTGGTGATTGCCTGTCCGGGATGCGGCAGGACCACGAGCACCTACTTTCAGGAACTGGCGGGAACAATACAGTCCTATTTGCGCAGCCAGATGCCTGTCTGGCGCGCCAGTTACCCCGGCGTCGAGGAGATGCGTGTTGCCGTGATGGGATGCGTGGTCAACGGGCCGGGAGAAAGCCGTCATGCCGATATCGGAATCAGTCTTCCGGGCTCCGGCGAGCGGCCGGTGGCGCCTGTTTACATTGACGGGGAGAAGGCGGTCACGCTGAAAGGCGAGGGCATCGCCGTGCAATTCCAGGCGCTGGTCGACAGCTATGTAAAACGCCGCTATGGACAGGGCGCGAACAAGACAGGCCGCAAACACGACGAATCTGAAATACCCGGCTGAAATAGCCGGAGAATCCAGTGTACTGAAATCCAGCATGCAAGCTATCCAGGCAGTCCGCGGAATGAATGACGCCTTGCCGAGCGAGACTCCGCTATGGGAGTTCTTCGAGCAAACCGTTCGCGACTGGGTCGGTGCTTACGGTTACCGCAATATCCGTATGCCGATTCTGGAAAAAACCGATTTGTTCGTTCGTTCCATCGGCGAGATAACCGACATCGTCGAGAAAGAGATGTACACCTTCGTCGATCAACTCAACGGCGAGAGTCTGACCCTGCGCCCGGAGGGCACTGCTTCGTGTGTGCGTGCGGCGATCCAGCACAATTTGCTTTACTCGGGACCGTGTCGCGTTTTCTATTGGGGTCCCATGTTCCGGCACGAACGGCCGCAGAAAGGCCGGTTCCGGCAATTTCACCAGGTTGGTGTGGAAGCGCTCGGCTTTGACGGACCGGACATCGACGCCGAGCACATGATCATGTGCGCGCGATTGTGGCAACAGCTCGGGCTGGACGATGTCAAGCTCGAAATCAACAGTCTCGGAAGCAGCGATGCACGGGTGCGCTATCGCTCTCGGCTGGTGAAATACCTGGAATCGCGCGGCGATGAACTGGACGCAGACTCGAAGCGGCGCTTGCATACCAACCCGTTACGCGTGCTCGACAGCAAGAACCCGGTGATGCAGGACGTTGTCAGAGAAGCTCCGAGGCTGGCGGATGATCTGGAAGATGCCTCGCAGGCCTCGTTCGAAAACTTGCAGGCGCTGCTGCGTGCGGCCGGTGTCGATTTCGATATCAACCCGCGGCTGGTACGCGGACTGGACTACTACAATGACGCCGTCTACGAATGGGTGACGACGCGGCTTGGCGCCCAGGGCACGGTATGCGCCGGCGGGCGTTACGATGGCCTGTTTTCGCAGATCGGCGGTAAAGCGGCGCCGGCGTGCGGGTTTGCCATGGGAATCGAACGCTTGCTGGCGCTGATTGCAGATACCGGGCGCGTACCTTCTCCCACGGTGCCCGATGTGTACGTGGTGCACGCGGGAGAAGCGGCCACTCCGTTTGCCTGGAAGGTGGCTGAACAGCTGCGCGATGCGCAGCTCGCGGCCATCCTGCATTGCGGTGGAGGCAGCTTCAAGTCGCAGATGAAGCGAGCCGATGGCAGCGGGGCGCGTTTTGCCGTCATCATTGGCGATGACGAGGCGCAAAGCGGGCTGGTTTCCGTCAAACCGCTGCGAGGCGGTGGCGAGCAGCAACAGGTGACCGCCGAGCAGGCAGCGCGGATCATTCGGGAGGACTGCCGGTAAACGGCAGAGCCAGTCAATACCAACAACATGGATATGGAAAGTTAGCTGATGGCGATATATGACCTAGAAGAGCAGGAACAGATCGATGCGCTCAAACATTTCTGGCGCGATTACGGGCGCCTCATAATTGCCGCGGTGCTTGCATTTATTGTCGGTGTTGGCGGTACGCAAGGATGGAAATACTACAAGCGTACCCAGGCGCAGGAGGCATCCAGGGAGTACGCCAAGCTCGAAGATGCGATTGCCAAGGGTGACATGAAAGAAATCACCAATGTGGGTGGCGACATCATCGAGAACTACGCGAAAACCCCTTATGCGCCGATGGCGGCGTTGGTGGTGGCGCAGACCGAGCATGATGCAGGTGACCTCGAATCGGCAGCCGAGCGGCTCGAGTGGGCGGCCGATAATGCGTCAACCGATGAAGTAAAGATGCTCGCCAGGCTGCGTCTGGCGGCGGTGTTGCTCGACCAGAAGAAGTACGAAGAGGCAATGACTTTGCTGGAGCAGAAAGTCACGCCGGCGTTCGAGGGCGTCTATGCAGATTTGCGCGGTGACGTGCTCGTTGCCCAGGGAAAGACTGCCGAAGCCAGGGCGCAATACGAGAAAGCACTCGAGCAATCCAGCGAGAACAGCGGCTGGCGCGACGTGGTGCAGTTGAAGCTTGATGCGTTGAGCAGCAGCGACTGATGCTGAACTGGCGGGTCGTTGTTGCCGCGCTGCTGTGCGGCGTGTTGACAGCTTGCGGGGGTACAACGACCCTCAAGCCGTCACCGTTGCCGGATTTCGAGCGGAAGATCGACACCCGCATCGGGTGGCAAGCCACGGTGGGCGAAGCGCGCGACTACCTTTTCGTGCCCGTGAGCTTTCACGACATGGTGTGCGCGATCGGCAGCAGTGACCGCCTGTCCTGTTTTTCCTCGGCAAACGGCGAGCGGATGTGGGATCAACGCCTCGCGGTCAAGTTGTCCGGAGGTGTCGGCGTTGGCGAGAACATGCTGCTCGTCGGTACGGCCAATGGCGAGGTGATCGCTTTCGACGCGAGTGGAACGCTGCTGTGGCGTTCGCAGGTCACGACCGAAGTGCTCAGTGCGCCGGTTGGTTCGCGCTCTATGGTGATCGTGCGCGCCGGTGACAGTAACGTTTTCGGATTGAGTGCGAAGGACGGCGCCAGCCGTTGGCAATATGAGGGACCACGCCAGCCTCTGGTGTTGCGCTCGAATCCTGGCATGGCGATTCTTGACGACGTGGCCGCAATTGGCGGTTTTCCCGGTGGGAGGTTGATCAAGCTCGATGTCAGGGACGGCGGCTTGCTCTGGGATATTCCACTGGCGACCCCGAGGGGCGATAACGAACTGGAACGCCTGACCGATGTTGCCGGCACGCCGTTACTGGTTTCCGGAAGCGTTTGTGCCGTTGCGTATCAGGGGCGTATCGGGTGTTTCGATACGGAGAAAGGCGAGCAGGTCTGGGCGCGCAGTGCTTCCAGTGCCGGTGGCATTACGGCAGACGACAAAAGCGTCTATTACACTGAGGCCGACAGCGTGGTCGTGGCCCTGGACAAGTCAGCGGGTGCCAGTGTCTGGCGTCAGGAGAAACTGCTCTATCGCCGCGTGAGCGCGCCGGCGGTGGTCGGGGACTGGATTGTCGTTGGCGACTATCAGGGCTACGTTCATGTGCTGGCGCGCGAGGACGGTGCGTTTGTCGCGCGCGTGGCAACGGATGGCAGCGCGATTGTCGGCACGCCGGTGCCCGTGGGAGACGGCGTGGCGGTGCAGACCCGGAACGGAGGGCTGTACATGATCGATTTGAAGAGCCGGAGTTGATCCGCGCGACGATGTCAGTTTGAACGTCCGCGTTGCCAGTGTGCGACGCCGGCCGTGGGCACGATTTTCATGAAACCTACAGTAGTGCTGGTCGGCCGACCCAATGTTGGCAAATCGACGTTGTTCAATCGTCTGACGCGTTCGCGGTCGGCGCTGGTCGCTGATGTGCCCGGCCTGACCCGGGACCGCCACTATGGTCATGCCAGCATTGCCGGCAAGCCGATTCTTCTGGTCGATACCGGCGGACTCGAGCCAGCTTCCGGGCATGGGCTGCGCCGCGAAATGGCGAAGCAGACCATGCAGGCAGTGGACGAGGGCGATGTCATCGTATTCATGGTTGATGCTCGCGACGGGCTGACGCCGCAGGACCGGATGATTGCCGATCAATTACGGCGCAGCGGACGCAAGGTCTGGCTGGTGGTGAACAAGGCCGAGGGCATGAATTCGGCCGTCGTCTCGGCGGAATTCCATGAGCTGGGGCTGGGCGAACCGGTTTCGATTTCGGCTGCTCATGGCGATGGCGTACGGGAATTGATGGAGGAGATCGTACTGCCCCTGGCCGCCGACAGCGAACCGGAGCGAGCCCCCGAGCTGCGTGAACATCCGGTGATTGCCATTGTCGGGCGGCCCAATGTCGGCAAGTCGACCCTCGTCAACGCCCTGCTGGGCGAGAAACGCATGATTGCCTTCGATGAACCGGGTACCACCCGCGACGCCATCCATGTTGATTTCGAGCGCAATGGCCGGCCTTACACAGTGATCGATACCGCCGGTGTGCGGCGCAGGGGGCGGATCGACGAGGCTGTTGAAAAATTTTCCGTGATCAAGACGCTGCAGGCAATCGAGGATGCCAACGTCGTAATACTTGTCCTCGACGCCACGCAGGAAATCGCCGATCAGGATGCCAATATCGCAGGATTCATTCTGGAAGCGGGTCGGGCACTGGTTGTGGCCATAAACAAATGGGACGCCGTGGACGCTGATGGCCGCGAGCGGATCAGGCGCGAATATGACCGGAAACTGGGCTTCCTGGCCTTTGCCAGGTCGCACAATATTTCGGCGGCTGCCGGCAAGGGCGTAAGCGCGGCGATGCG
The DNA here is from genome assembly GCA_050050435.1 of Burkholderiales bacterium. Taxonomy (GTDB): domain Bacteria; phylum Pseudomonadota; class Gammaproteobacteria; order Burkholderiales; family Eutrophovitaceae; genus SG8-40. Next base: position 5,783 of record JASFUE010000048.1, read on the forward strand.
TTCGGTGGACGCCGCTTTCTCGGCCGCCATGACGCGGCTGCCGACGCCCAAACTGACCCGGGTCCTGCAGGCCGCGACCGAAAAGCAGGCACCGCCACGGCGCGGTTACCGGCGGCCGAAACTGCGCTACGCTCACCAGGGCGGCGTCAATCCGCCATTAATCGTGATTCACGGTAATTCGCTGCAGGATGTTTCAGATGACTACCGACGCTATCTGGAGCGGGTGTTCATGGAGGCTTTCCGGCTGCGAGGCACGCCGATAAGGGTGATTTTCAAAAAAGGCAGGAATCCGTATGCCGAGCGTGCTGGTGGTCGCTGAGGGCTGCCGAAACGGGATGGTATTGGAGAGCGGATTCCAGTAAAGTAGCTGGGTCACTCAATAAGTACAAAAAGGGGCCGCCATGAGCGCGAAAGGGCAATTGTTACAAGACCCGTTCCTGAATACGTTGCGCAAGGAGCATGTGCCCGTATCCATTTACCTCGTAAACGGCATCAAGTTGCAAGGGCAGATCGAATCTTTTGACCAGTACGTGGTATTGCTCAAGAACACGGTTACGCAAATGGTATACAAACACGCTATTTCAACGGTCGTGCCGGCTCGGGCTGTCAGCTTGTCAGTCGATCAAGGATCGGCAGACTGAAAACCGGTTTCACGTTGGTCTTTTCCCGTATTCCCGAGTTGGGGTTCGTCCAGCCTTGAGGACGATACCGTTCTTCATCCCCTCCGGCGGTTTCCTACTCTGATGCTCGATCGAACGCGCGCGATGGATCGCGCTATCGTGGTATGTCTCGATCTCGGCGATCCCGACTACGCCGAGAATGTCGAGGAAATCCTGCGTCTGAGCGAAAGTGCAGGAGTGAGCGTCATCACGGTTCTCAAAGGCCGCCGACAGCGACCGGACGCGGCGACATTCGCAGGGCGCGGCAAGGTTGAAGAACTCGGTGCGCTGGTGCGCGAACAGCAGGCCAATCTCGTCATCTTCAATCATGATCTGTCACCGGCCCAGCAGCGCAACCTGGAACAGCGCACCGGGTGCCGGGTTATCGACCGCACCAGTCTGATCCTGGATATTTTTGCGCAGCGGGCGCGAAGTCACGAAGGCAAACTTCAGGTCGAACTTGCGCAACTGGACCACCTCGCCACCCGCCTGGTGCGGGGCTGGACCCACCTCGAGCGGCAAAAAGGCGGTATCGGCCTGCGCGGGCCCGGCGAAACGCAGCTCGAAACCGACCGGCGCTTGCTGGCCAAGCGGGTTCGTGTGCTGCGGAACAAGCTCGCTGCCTTCGAGCGCCAGCGCACCACGCGGCGGCGTGCCCGTAGCCGCGGCAACGTGTTTTCGGTATCACTGGTGGGCTATACCAATGCCGGAAAGACAACGTTGTTCAACAGGCTCACGCACGGTGATTCGTATGCTGCGGACCAGCTTTTTGCAACGCTCGATACCACTTCACGGCGTTCGGGAATGGCGGGCAACCGGGCCATCGTTCTGTCAGACACGGTAGGCTTTATTCGTGATCTCCCGCACACACTGGTTGCGGCATTTCGGGCCACGCTGGAAGAGACCGTGCAGGCAGACCTGCTGTTGCACGTCGTCGATGCCGCCAGCCCGGTTCGCGATGCGCAAATCGAGCAGGTCAACAAGGTGCTTGCCGATATCGGTGCCGAGGCGGTTCCGCAGATCATTGTGTACAACAAGATCGATCTGGCCGGATTGCAGCCCGGGGTGGAACGGGATGCGTGTGGTAAAATCCGCGCCATTCGAGTCAGCGCAATGAACGGCGCCGGAATTGACGAATTGCGAGCGTTGTACAGTGAGTTTCAAGCGGCCAGCGGAGCGACAGCATCGCTCGAGGTGGCCTGAATCCGGCAGTTTTCCCGAACCCGAGAAACCAGAATATGTCATTGAATGATCCGCAATGGGGTCGTGGTGGTAATGACGGCCCGCCCGACCTGGACGAGTTATGGCGCCGTTTTAACCAGAAACTGAACTCGCTTTTTGGCGGACGACGTGGCGGTCAGGGCGGACGCGGCCCTGGCGCGGGCCATGCCGGCAGCGGTTTCGGCATCATTGTCGTCATCGTTTTGCTGATCTGGGCGGCCAGCGGCATTTATATTGTCGATGCCAGTGAACGCGGTGTTGTCCTGCGGTTTGGCAAGTACACGGAGACCACGCTGCCTGGCCCGCACTGGCACATTCCGTGGCCGGTTGAAAGCGTCGAGACCGTCAACGTGTCCGAAGTACATACCGTAGAGGTCGGTTACCGCAACAACGTACGTAACAAGGTTCCCTCGGAAGCGTTGATGCTGACCGAGGACGAGAACATTGTCGACTTGCAGTTTGCCGTGCAGTACGTTCGCGCCAACCCGGAAGACTATCTGTTCTACGACATCAATCCCGATGAGGCGGTCAAGCAGGTAGCTGAATCGGCGATTCGCGAAATCGTCGGCAAGAGCAAGATGGACTTCGTGCTGTATGAAGGGCGCGAGGAGATTGCGATCAATGCCCGGGAACTGATGCAGAAGGTGCTCGATCGCTACAAGACCGGAATTTCGGTAAGCCAGGTCACGATGCAGAACGCGCAACCGCCCGAGCAGGTACAGGCGGCGTTCGACGATGCGGTCAAGGCGAACCAGGACCGCGAACGCCAGAAGAACGAAGGCCAGGCCTATTACAACGATGTCGTGCCGAAAGCACAGGGTACGGCAGCCCGGCTCCAACAGGAAGCGGAAGGTTACAAGCAGCGGGTCATCGCGGCCGCAGAAGGTGAAACGTCGCGCTTTGACCAGATTCTCAAGGAATACAAGCGTGCGCCGCGGGTTACACGCAGCCGTTTGTACCTCGATGCCATCCAGGAGGTTCTCACCAGTGCTACCAAGGTCGTTATCGACCAGAAGGCAAACAGCAATCTGCTGTTCCTGCCACTGGACAAGCTGATGCAGGCTGCCGCTGCGGGTGCCGAGGTAGCCAATTCCGCCAGCGGGAACAAACCCGGTAGTGCGGTGAATGCACCCGTGCCCAACGAGAGCATGCGCACCCGAGATGCCTTCCGCAGCCGCAACAGGGAGACACGATGAGAGCCTCTATTACGACTTTGTTGATTGCGATTGTCGTCGTCCTGGTACTGGCAAGCATGACGCTGTTTACCGTCGATCAGCGGCAACAGGCGATCGTATTCCGCCTCGGGGAAGTGGTCAGCATCAAAACCGAGCCCGGCTTGTGGTGGAAGCTGCCGATGGTCGAGGATGTGCGTTTTTTCGATATCCGTATTCATACGGTTGACTCGGAAGAACCCGAGCGTTTCCTGACGTCGGAAAAGAAGAACGTGCTGGTTGACTCGTTTGTCAAGTGGCGCATCGCTGATGTCCAGCAGTACTACGTCAGTGTCGGCGGGGACGAAAGGCGTGCGCGAGACCGGCTGAGCAAGACCGTCAACGACAGCTTGCGTGCCGAATTCGGCAAGCGCACGATCTACCAGGTGATTTCGGGCGAGCGCGACGAAATTATCGAGCTGATGCGTGAAAAAGTGGACGACGACGCCCAAAAAATCGGTGTCAAGGTGCTCGATGTGCGACTCAAGCGGGTCGACCTGACCCAGGAAATCAGCGAAGCGGTCTATCGGCGCATGGAGGCCGAACGCAAGCGGGTCGCTAACGAATTGCGGTCAACGGGTTTTGCGGAAGCCGAGAAGATTCGCGCCGACGCGGATCGTGAGCGCGAAATCATCATTGCCAAGGCGTATCGCGATGCACAGACGGTCAAGGGCGAGGGCGATGCCCAGGCTGCGGCAATTTATGCCCGTTCCTTCAAGCAGGATCCGGATTTCTACGATTTTTATCGCAGCCTCGATGCGTACCGCCAAACGTTCAGGAGCAAGGGCGATTTGCTGATTCTCGAGCCCGATTCGGATTTCTTCAAATACCTGCAGAAATCGGGTGGCGGACGGTAAGGAACGGCCGAAGCAAACTGGTCTTTCCAGTTTCTCTGTGAGTTGGTGAATTCAATGGACGGTTACTGGGGGACGCTACTTGCCGCATTTGCCCTCATGCTGGTACTGGAAGGTGTGCTGCCGTTCCTTTCGCCGAGAAGCTGGCGGGCGGCGTTTCGGCGTTTTATCGAACTGTCCGACGGACAGATCCGTTTTATCGGATTGACCTCCATGATCATAGGATTACTCCTGCTTTTTTTGACGAATTAGCGGACAACCGCTGTCTGCCTGAAACGGCTGTACCAATGCAGCGTATCGAAAAGAACTCATGATGCAGAAGTGGCTGCTGCCGGAATACATTGACGACATCCTGCCTGCCGAGGCATGGCGGATCGAAAAGTTGCGCACGCGCGTACTCGATCTGTTCACCGTCAGCGGATATGAACTGGTGATGCCGCCGCTGGTCGAGTATCTCGACTCGCTGCTCACCGGTTCCGGGCACGACCTGGGTCTGCGTACATTCAAACTGGTCGATCAATTGTCGGGCCGGACACTGGGGCTGCGTGCCGACATTACGCCGCAGGCATCGCGGATCGATGCACACTTGCTCAACCGGCAGGGCATCACGCGGCTGTGTTATTCGGGAACGGTTGTTCACGCACTGCCCTCGGGAACCCTCAAGACGCGCGAACCACTACAGATTGGCGCCGAAATCTACGGTCATGCCGGCGTCGAGAGCGATGTCGAGATTCAGCAACTGATGCTGCGGGCACTCGCGGTGGCAGGGGTGCAGAACGTTCACCTCGATCTTGGTCACGTTGCGATTTTCCGTTCCCTCATCCAGTGGGCGGGCATCGACCGCGAATCCGAGGCTGAGTTGTTCCGGGTGCTGCAGGCCAAGGACGAACCGTCGTTGAGCGTGTTGACACAGTCACTCCAGGCTGATGTTCGCGACGCCTTGCGGGCACTGCCGGAATTGTATGGCGGTGTTGAAGTCATCGATGCGGCGCGCAAGCGTTTGCCGGATCTGCCTGAGCTGGAAGCCTGCCTGAACACGCTTGAATTTCTCGCCGAGCAACTGTCGGACGAAGTCGGTGAACTGTTCGTCGATCTTGCCGAATTGCGTGGTTATCACTATCACAGTGGCGCGGTTTTCGCCGCTTATGTCCCGGGGCAGACCGAAGCGATCGCGCGCGGCGGGCGTTATGACGAAATCGGCAAGGCCTTCGGCAGGGCACGACCCGCCACCGGGTTCAGTATCGATTTGCGTGATCTGGCCAGGCTGGCCGGCAACGATGAAAATCCGAGACGCATCATGGCGCCTTACAAGCTTGGCGATGCGCAATTGCAAGCGGCGATCCAGTCGCTGCGCGATGCCGGCAGCATCGTCATCATTGATCTGCCCGGGCACGAGGAAAGCCGGGAGGAATTGCGTTGCCAGGAAGAACTCGTTCATCGCAACGGGCAATGGCAGGTCGTTGCGCGCCCGCGCCGGAAATGATCACCGGCATGATTTTCGGTAACGCATCGGGTCCGGATGCAGTGACTGCCAGCAGACGTGGTTTCCGGTTTCGGTCAGTGATGAACAGGTTTCAGAGAAAAGGCGCAAATGGCTAGCAATGTCGTGGTAGTGGGCACGCAGTGGGGCGATGAAGGCAAGGGCAAGGTTGTTGACTGGTTAACCGAGCACGCTAGTGGCGTTGTGCGTTTCCAGGGTGGGCACAATGCCGGACACACGCTGGTGATCGGCAACACCAAGACGGTGTTGCATCTGATTCCTTCGGGGATTCTTCATCCGGAAGTGCACTGTTTCATCGGCAATGGCGTTGTTGTCTCACCCCATGCGCTGCTCGAAGAGGTCGATACACTCAAAGGCGCGGGAGTCGAGGTGGACGGGCGTATCAGCGTGAGCGAGGCATGCCAGGTCATTTTGCCGTCGCACGTTGCATTGGACCGTGCCCGCGAGATTGCCAAGGGCGAGGGCAAGATTGGCACGACCGGCAGGGGAATCGGCCCGGCCTACGAAGACAAGGCGGCGCGGCGCGGCATACGGTTGCAGGATCTGTTTTTCCGCGAGCGGCTGGCTGCGAAGCTGGGTGAAGTACTCGATTTCCACAATTTTGTGCTGAAGAATTTCTTTTCCGCCGACACCGTCGATTTCCAGGAGACGCTGGAAGAACTGCTCGCGATGGCCGAGCGCATCGGACCGATGGTGGGGGATGTGCCGCGGATGCTGTTCGAGGCAAACGCCAGGAACGAGAATCTGTTGTTCGAAGGCGCCCAGGGAACCTTGCTCGACATCGATCACGGCACCTACCCTTTCGTGACTTCGAGCAATTGCGTAGCCGGAGCGGCCTCGGCGGGCAGCGGGGTGGGGCCGCAATTGCTGCGCTACGTGCTCGGCATCACCAAGGCGTACACCACGCGCGTTGGTGGTGGACCGTTTCCGACCGAACTGGAAAATGAAGTGGGGCGCCACCTGGCAACGCGGGGTAACGAATTCGGCGCCACCACCGGCCGCGCTCGCCGCTGCGGCTGGTTCGACGCGGCAGCACTGAAACGTTCCATCCAGATCAACGGTGTATCCGGGCTTTGCGTGACCAAACTCGACGTGCTCGATGGTGTGGAAACCCTGCAACTGGGCATTGGTTACCGGATCGGTGACGAACGTACCGATATATTGCCGTTTGGCGCCGAGTCGCTGTCGCAATGCGAGCCCGAATACGAAGAGGTTGCGGGATGGTCGGAGAGCACCGTCGGGGTTCGTGAATACGATGCCTTGCCGGAGAATGCAATTCGTTATCTCAAGCGGATCGAGGAAATCTGTGGCGTGCCGATCGACCTGATTTCAACGGGTCCGGACCGCGAAGAGACCATCGTGCTGAGACATCCGTTCCGGTCTGAAGGATAATCGGACTGGTCGCATTTGCCTCAAGTGCGGCGCCCGGCTCTGGATGCCGGTTGGCAGGTCCATGCCAGCTTGTGGACGTGCGCCAGTTTGTGGGCCGGCGTTGTGTAAGGCAGTGCTGGTGCCGAGAAGAGGACTCGAACCTCCACAGTGTTTCCACCACTGGCACCTGAAGCCAGCGCGTCTACCAATTCCGCCATCTCGGCACGGAGGGCGCAAAATGTAACGGTCGCAGGCGCAGTTGTCAAACGGCATTGGTCGAAAACGCCGCCTGTAGCCATCCGCGATATTCAAGAACGAGTGTAATGAAAACAAGACGAAGCAAAACCAGTACTCCACGTCGGCGCAAGGCGCCCGCGCTGCGCCAGCGCGACCCGTTTCTCGAGCGCGAGCAGGGGCGCTACGACTCGCCGTTGCCAAGCCGGGAATTCATTTTGCAGATTCTCGAACAACAAGGTGCGCCGGTCACCGAAAGCAAACTGTTTCGCCTGCTCGACATCGAAGCGGACGAAGAAACGATGATGTTGCGCCGGTTGAACGCCATGGAACGCGACGGCCAGCTCATTCGCAATCGGCGGAATGCCATCTGTATCGTTGACAAGATCGACCTGGTGGCGGGGCGAGTACAGGGTCATGCGGACGGCTTCGGGTTCCTGATTCCGGACGAAGGCGGTGATGACCTGTTTCTCGGACCGTCTCAAATGACCCAGGTGCTCCATGGCGACCGGGTGTTGGCTCGCCCGGGCGCAACCGGCGCGCGAGGCCTTCGCGAAGCGGCCATCGTCGAAGTGCTCGAGCGGGTTAACAAGACCTTGGTAGGACGTTACCTGCAGAAACGCGGAATCGGCGTGGTAGTGCCGGAACAAAGGCGCATCAGCCAGGATTTGCTGGTGCCTTCAGGGGCGCGTCGAGGTGCCAGGCCGGGGCAGGTGGTAGTGGCGGAAATTGTCGAGCAGCCGACCCGGCATGCCCAGCCGATCGGGCGCATCGTCGAGGTGCTCGGCGATTACGATGATCCGGGAATGGAAATCGAGATTGCCCTGCGCAAGCATTCGCTGCCGTTCGAGTTTCCGCGCGAAGTGCAAAGGCGGGCCGACCGGTTTCCTGCCAAAGTCGGCGAAAAGGAAACCACGGGTCGCGTTGATGTGCGGCACTTGCCATTGGTAACGATCGACGACGAGACCGCGCGCGATTTCGATGATGCGGTCTATTGCGAGCCGCTTGGCGCAGGTTATCGCTTGTGGGTCGCCATTGCCGATGTCAGCCACTACGTCAAGCCTGGCGATGCGCTGGATGGCGAGGCGCGGCTGCGCGGCAATTCTGTTTATTTCCCGCGACGCGTCATCCCGATGCTGCCCGAGGCGCTGTCCAATCAATTGTGCTCGCTCAATCCGCAGGTGGACCGGCTATGCATGGTCTGCGAGATGGATATCGGTGCACGTGGGAAGCTCTCGCGCTACCGCTTCTATCCCGCCGTGATGCATTCGGCGGCACGCCTGACCTACAACGCGGTTGCCGAGGTGCTCGAGCACCCCCGCGGCAAGACCGCACAATCGCTCAGGGCACTGACTCCGCATCTTTTGAACCTGAACAAACTCTATGAGGTCCTGGCGAAGGCGCGTAAGCGTCGTGGGGCCATTGAGTTCGAGACGATACAGACGCGGATGCATTTCGATGAACGCGGCAAGATCGAGCGCATCACACCGATGGTGCGCAATGTCGCCCATCGCATCATTGAAGAGTGCATGTTGTGCGCCAATGTCAGCGCCTCGAACTTTCTGCAAGAGCATTCACACCCGGTTCTGTACCGGATTCACGAAGGACCAACCGAGGAAAAGCTGCTCGCGCTACGGCAGTTTCTCGGTGAGTTCGGCCTGCAGCTATCTGGCGGTGACGACCCGCAGGCAAATGACTACGCGCGCCTGCTGGAGCGCATCAGGGATCGTCCCGATGCCCAGCTGCTGCAAACGGTTATGCTCAGATCACTAAAACAGGCTGTCTACAGCCCGGAGAAGGAGGGCCATTTCGGTTTGGCCTACGAGTCCTATACACATTTCACTTCACCCATCCGTCGTTATCCTGACCTGCTGATCCATCGTTCCATCAAGGCCGTTCTGGCTTCCCGGCAGTATTCGCCGGGTAATTGGCACGAGATCGGCCGGCATTGTTCGGAGACCGAGCGACGTGCCGATGAGGCACCCCGGGATGTGGAGTCGTGGCTCAAGAGCTATTACATGCAGGACCGGATTGGCGAGCAATTCGAGGGAACCATTGCCTCGGTGACCGGTTTCGGCGTGTTCGTGGCGCTGGACGAGGTCTATGTCG
>JASFUE010000049.1:0-14615 GCA_050050435.1 Burkholderiales bacterium
ATGCACCGTCTCCGTCCTGGTGAGGACCCCATCGAGATCAAACAGCACCGCGTCGAAATCGCGCGGGGAAAGATTGAGGACCGGGCAAACGTTGGACATGGTCAAGTCAGTTGCCTGGCCCGGCGGATTCCATGAACGTCCTGTCCCGGGAGCCGGCCACCGAAAAACTCCGCGATCTGCTCGAAACACGCAAGGCGCCAGTATCGTGCCGGGCTAGCACTGACTGAGATGGAAGACTGTTGAATGCCATTGCGACGCGCCGTAATCCAGTTTGTCCGCGCGATCCTTCAGGATGACGCGAGCCCATGTTCAATGGCGTAGACGGCCGCCTGAACGCGGCTCGACAGATTAAGCTTGCGCAAAATATGCTGGACATGGATTTTGACAGTGCTCTCCGCCAGATCAAGCGTACGTGCAATTTCCTTGTTGCTCGCACCTTTGGCAACGTATCCGAGGATTTCGCGCTCCCTGGGACTGAGTGATTCTTTCTCCCCGTCGTCATTCCCGGAAACAGAGGACGCACGCAAGCCCTTGACCAGTTTGGTTGTCATTTCTTCGGAAACAACAGAATCGCCTGAAACCGCACGACGGACCGAGTCGAGTAAAGCCTCCGTTTCAATATTCTTCAATAAATAACCGCTCGCGCCAGCGCGCAAGGTATCTACCAGATCGTCTGCGGCTTCCGACACAGTCAACATGATGACGTTGATCCCGGGTACTTCTTCCAGGAACAGCTTGACCGCGTCCTTTCCCGAAATGCCCGGCATATGCAGGTCAAGCAAAACGACATCGGGGTGGAGTTCACGCGCACGCCTGACTCCCTCGAGACTGTCGGCTGCTTCACCCACGACTTCAAAGTCACTGTGACGTTGTAACAGTGCTCTGACACCACTGCGAAAAAGGGTATGGTCATCGACCAGTAGCACACGAATGGTGTTCATGCTGCTGCTTCCTGCACGATTGGCAGTGTAAGTGTGATACGGGTACCGCTATCAGGGCTGGAATCCACCTGGATTGTCCCGCCGATGCGCTGCGCCCGCTCACGCATGATGGCAAGACCGACATGCCCTTGTTCCGTGCGCGGACTCGAAGCGTCGAAACCCTGCCCGTCATCACTGACCCGGAAGATATATGCCTGCCCTTTCTCCATTTCTACATTCACGTGTCTCGCTGACGAGTGTTTCCGCACGTTTGACAAGCATTCCTGCACGATGTGCAATGCCTGAATCTGGATCTCCGGTGACAGCGGCACGCCTGTCCCGGACAGTTGGAATCGCGTCTTTACTCCGGTGTCGGCCTCAAACCGGCTAATCAGCGCCCTGATAGCGGTCTCCACGTCCGACTCGCCGAACCTCGTGCGGAAATGCACCAGCAATTCGCGTACGTCATCATAACTTTCCTCGATACCTTCGCGAATTTCCCTGAGCCCGGAACAAGCCTCTTGCAGATCGTTCCCGTCAAGCGCTTCGCCGAGCATTTGCGCCTGTAGATTCAGGAACGCCAGTGACTGGGCGATGCTGTCATGTAGCTCCTGGGCAAGAAGGTTGCGTTCCTCGGATACCGCCATCTCCTTTTCCCGCGCAACCAGTCTCTGGTTCTCAATTGCAACACCAAGATGCTGCCCCAGCGATTCCAGCATATGGCGTTCTCGATCGGTCAATTCCTGCGCACTATTGAAATACAGGTTGAATACCCCGAGAACCTGGTCTTTGCAAGAAATCGGAAACGCGGTGACTGTTCTGAATCCCTCACGCCGACAGCGAAAACCGAGGTCCTCAATATCCGGTCCGGTGAACATCCGCACCACCGCACTGCCATCCTGGGCGACTTCCCCGCACAGGCATTCGCCCCTGTTGACACAGGCTTCGTCCTTGACAAGACTCGCCGATAAATTCTCCTGGATATAGAGATGGATTTTTCCACTTTCGTGTTCAACCAGACGAACGGCACCGCCATCGGCATTGAGATTGCCCACCAGCCGAGCTAGAAACTGGCGGCACATCTCTTCGAGGGTGCCTGGGCGATTGAGCAAAGCAGCCGTTTCATACAACAAGGAAAGCTCCTGGTTTTTCTGCTCGAGTGACCGGGTTTTCTCTGCAACCTTGTTTTCGAGGTTTCGATACAGATCGCTAAGGCGTGAAGCCATGCGGTTAAATCCCCCGGCAAGCGATCCGAACTCATCCCGACTCTCGATGGGAAGCCGTATGTTGAAATCACCCTCCTCCATACGTCGCATACCTTCGTCAAGCCGGATTACAGGTCTCACCACCAGCAGAAACATCAGATAGATCAAGGTGACCGTGCCCGCCACCGAAAGCGCGATGAGACCCATCTGCACCGAGCGCAACAAGGTCGTCTTTTGCGAGATGTCGCGCTCGATCGAAAAAACCAAACGATCGATCCGGTCGACAAAATTCTCGGTCGCACTACGATAAGCAATCAACGCTGCTGGACGGTCGAGTGTTTCACTACGCGTGACCAGATCTGCAATTGCAGGTTTCATCGAATCCGACCAGATGCTCTCCAACTCGTTGAACTGATCCCTGATCGACTTCTCATTCGGAAGAAAAAGAGGCCGGCTCGGATCCCCGAGCTTGAGCTCGTCAAGGACCCGCTCGAACTCCCTGGCTTCGGCAGACGCGGCAGCGAGGGTTCTCTCCCGGTCAACGCCAGGCAATTCGGCCTGGGTCAGCAACATTGAGATGCGGTACGCCCGCATGCGCTCGCTGCCCGCCTGATTGACTGCTGCCGCGCCTCCCTGCAAATCCCACGACATCAACAACGTGATCCCGATCGAAACGAGCGCCACCAGGAGAAAGAAAACCAGAATTTCGACCAGCTTGGTACTAAGCCGCTGCCGGGACAGTTTCATGATGCCTTGTCTTGCCTGTGATTAATCCAAAATATACACGCGCTTCATGCAATGTCACGTCGATTTTACCCCTTAACGACCATGAATACGCCTTTCGAACTATGTTGCTGGCTGCCGGGAGGCCACTGGTAGTACGCTCGATAGCCCTTCCCACGCAAAACTGATCTTCCACCGCACGATGGCGCCATCCGCGCGCATGGATCACACTCGCCTCAAGCGGTTGACTGGCAGAACACAAGAGGGAGACGATCATGCGCGCGTGGATCATCGCGATACTGCTGGGCGTGGCTGGCGCCACATCAGCAGGAATGACAAGCGCTCAGGAAAGCGCGTCGCTTGGAGATGCGATTACGTCCGGCAAACTCATACTCAATTTGCGGCCGCGGTACGAGTACGTTGACCAGGCTAATTTCAGTGAGAATGCCGAAGGACTGACCATGCGTACGCTCGTCGGTTGGCAAACTGGGGTCTGGCATGGCTTCTCGGCAAAGGGGGTGCTCAACGGAATGAGTGTATTCGTTGATGACTACAACGATACTCTGAACGGAAAGACACAATACCCGGTGATTGCCGATCCTGATGACTTTGACGTCAATGAGTTGTATGCGGACTATTCCGGGTTTTCCGACACGCTGTTGCGTGCCGGACGTCAATCGATCGTTCTTGACCAGGCGCGTTTCGTCGGCAATGTCCAGTTCCGGCAAGTCATGCAGGTATTCAATGCCGTCACCGCAGAGAACAAGAGTCTGAAGAACACCGATCTGTACGCCGGTTATCTGTGGCGTGTCAGAACCGTCACGACCCGTCAATTCGAGACCAGTACAACGCTCTTGCACGGGCGCTACGCACTGACCGAGCATGACGATCTGATTGCATTCGGCTATTTTCAGGATCAGGCGAATGCGATCGCCAATGCCGCATTTCAGGGACCTGCACCGACGGATACGTCCAACCAGATTCTCGGGATTCGAGGCAGTGGCGCCCACCCGATGAGCGATGCGTGGAAATTACTTTACATCGCAGAGTTTGCCGCCCAGACAGATTACGCCGGCGGCGATTCACGCATCGATGCCGATTATCTGCATGCCGGCGGTGGTGCCCAAATTGGACCACATTCTTTGCGGATCGATTATGAAATGCTGGGAAGCAATGATGGGCGCTACGCTTTTCAAACGCCTCTCGGTACCAACCACCTCTACCAAGGATGGGCGGACGTGTTTCTCGTCACACCGGCTCAGGGTATCCGCGATACCTATGTCAGTTACGTTGGTCGTGCCGGGGAGTTCACGCTACAGGCGGCATACCATGGATTCGACGCCGACGTCGGTGGTCTCGATTTTGGCGACGAGCTCGATCTCGGCATCTCCTACCCGCTGATGGAAAAACTCGTCGGAAAAATCGAATATGCGAACTATCAGGCAGGCGACCCTGCAACCAACAAATCCGATGTCACCAAATGGTGGTTTACACTGATTTTCAACTGGTAGATCAAACGATCACGCTGCTTCCGATTTGCCAAACAAAACGGGCCAGCGAAATGCCGGCCTGTTTCTGTGTATCAGCAGATGTGTCTGCCCGAAATCCGGGCAACGCCGCAAACGCCGATGAAAATCAATCCCGCCCGGCCGGCGTCTCCCTCTTACGTCACATCTTGCTCGCGGTGGTCAAGGCGAGGTCGAGCAACTCCAGACTGCGCTTGGATGCATTCATCACCTGGCGCTGCGCCTGCTCGGTTGTCGCATACCGTTTGACGATTTCCAGTGCGAACTTGGGATGCTCGTCGTCGTAATGCGCGTGCTCGCGCATCCATTTGTATGTCTTCGGATTCATATCGACGCCCGGTGTGTCGCGGTATGCTTCAAACCCGGCGGCAATCTTCCTGGCCAGTGCACCGGCTGCGCCTTCAACCGCGAAACTGGTTGCAGCGACGGCTTCGGCGAGCGTTCCCGTGGTATTGATACGCCATACCCAGTCGGTGAGCGACTGCACATCTCTTAGCACCGTTGCATGACCTTCAGCCAGGTCCAGCATTCGCTGCCGTTCGATACCAAAGCCCTCTCCCATCCACAACCAGTGTTCGGAGTGTGCCTTTTCAATACGGATGTTCTCGATCAGGAAGGTACGTGAAAAATCATCTTCTACCTTGATCAGTCCTTCTGCGAGAAATTTCGGAAAATCGTGAATGAACGGATAGAGCTGCAATATCCAGCCCTGCATTTGTTCCAGACGCAGTTCTGTATTCGCCACCGACTCTGCCCAGGCCCCGTTAACCAGCCCGTCCCAGTAGGGGGCCACGAACTCATACAAAGAGGCCACCCACAACGGGTGAGACGAAATTTTGCGCACAGCCGCCGTATCGATCATGTCTTCCGTTCCCTTATAGTTGTTTGCCAATCAAATTCAGTTTGCGATAGTGATGTAGTCTTCCGACCAATCCCTGGATTCGGTTTGCTCGTCAGATACAGGTGATTTGTGCCCGAGGGAGCCAGGATCTTTCGGTACGAATGGCTCCGCCGGAGACAGCCAGTCGCCTTGCACATAATCGACACCGATGTCGCGAAGCGCAGAAAGTCCGGCGGTTCCGTTGACAAATTCCGCGATGGTCCGTTTGCCCATCACATGACCAACATCGTTGATCGCCTGAACAGTTGCGCGGTCGACCGCATCGTGCGCGACGCTCTTGACAAAACTTCCATCGATCTTGATCAAATCCACCGGAAGGTGTTTGAGGTAACCGAATGACGACATCCCTGCGCCAAAATCATCGAGGGAAAACAGGCAACCGAGTGATTTCATTTCCCCAAAGAACCGGGCCGCCTTGTCGAAGTTCGCGATCGCAGCTGTTTCTGTTAATTCAAAGCAGATGGTCTCGGGCGGAATCTGGCAAATCTTGAATTGCCGGCGAACAAACTCCAGGAACCGGTCATCAGCGATCGAGGTGCCGGAGACATTGATCGCGTACGTACCATTCAGGTCCTTCATCGCTCCGATTGCGGCAAACGCATTTTCGACGACCCATTCATCAACGTAGGTCATCAGGCCGTAACGCTCCGCGGCAGGAATGAACGCCATTGGCGGAATGATGTTGCCACCGTCATCAATCATTCGCACAAGCAACTCATAATGACGCCTGTCCTTCGAACTTTCGGTCAGAGAGAAAATCTCCTGCCGATACAGGACAAAGCGCTTCGCATCCAAAGCGCGCTGCAGTCGTCCCAGCCATTCCATCTCGCCTCGCCGCATCGATACCTCGGTATCGTGCGGGCGGTAGTACTGGACGCGGTTCCTCCCCTTCTGCTTGGCGACGTAGCAGGCAGAGTCGGCCGCGCCAAGAACTTCAGTCATATTCAGCACGCCGTCCGCGACCTGCACGACACCAACGCTGGCTCCGATGGTAAATGACCGCTCTTCGGTAACGAAACGGAATTGCACGATGCACTGGCGCAATTCTTCGGCGATACGAATGGCGTCCTGCATCGGGCAGTTTTCAAGGAGCACACCGAACTCGTCGCCACCCAGCCGGGCAATCGAATCACCTTCGCGGATCTGCTGCCTGAGCAGCGTGCTGACCTGGCGCAATAAACGGTCCCCTGCGGCATGTCCGCATGTATCGTTAACAATCTTGAATTGATCAAGGTCGATATACATCACGACATGGTGACGAGACTGGTTCTCCGCCGTGTGCAACGCCAATTTGAGACGATTCTCGAATTCAAGCCGATTGAGCAATCCGGTCAGGGGATCGTGCGCGGCGTGAAACGCTACCTTTGCGGCGAACTCTTCACGCAGTTTCAGTTCCTTCAGTTCGCGCTCCGCGCGATCAACGCGACTGACCACACGTTGGGTCAGAACAATGCCCAGCGGGACCAGGGTTCCGGCCACCGAGATGACGACGATGAGCAATGTCGACTTGATCCAGCGAGTCGCATCCCCGAGCGTGGTGGAAAATCTGTTCTGCCAGGGTCGCAATTCCCGGTCGATCTCAATGATGCTGTCAGCGATCGCCTGACGCTTGATCGCGCTATCGGGATCAGATGTGTCCACATTGCGCAGTTGTTCCGCTGCCTGGGTGAGCCTGGCGATAAATTCATCTCCTGTTCGCCAGATGTCCAGCACATTTTTCATGTAACTAACGTCATGAAATCGCTCATAGAGCGAGACGACACCGGTAATGTCGTCCGGATGCGTACCGCCTTCCAGAAAACCGCTATAGACGACGTTGTAGTCGGGATTGGGTTTTTCCAGCTCAAGGCGAGCTTTCTTGAAACCCAGGGGTGAACTGATTGCCCGCTCAAATCGATCGAGCTCTTGATCCCCGCCCGTCTCGGCGTAGCGCAACAGGTGAAATACCGATTCCTTCTGGTTTTTCGACCACAGGCTCTCACCTTCGACATAGGCCCGTCCGGCAGCGAGGATGTCGATGCTTGCGATAGCCAATCCGACGAGCACAATGACAATTACGAGAAACGGCGAAACAATGAGCAGCATCCGCTTGGAGCGCGCCAGCCAGGACAGGACGACCCCCAGGGACGTGCGTGCAAAGCCGTCCTCTGGTCTGGAATTGGTCGTTTCGCTCATTGTTCCGGAATCGCGTAGGAGGCTGGCGTAAAAGGTTAATAGCGCGTAAATCCCTGTGTCGAAAACATTTGCACGTTACATGCCTACCTATCCTCGATGCGCTCAAGCAACGAATGATCGGTCGAACAGACAGTTAGCGTGAGGGAGATGTGTTCCCGGTCACGTCGCAACCCCGAATTGCCCAGGCCTCGACGTTGAAGGTTGTAGAGAACTCGACACTACGACTCGCCGAGATCATTGATCTGCATGCAAATAAGCAAAAGCGGAACTTTTGTAGGAA
Source organism: Burkholderiales bacterium (assembly GCA_050050435.1). Taxonomy (GTDB): domain Bacteria; phylum Pseudomonadota; class Gammaproteobacteria; order Burkholderiales; family Eutrophovitaceae; genus SG8-40. Next base: position 7,731 of record JASFUE010000049.1, read on the forward strand.
TCTCGACTGGATCGGCAAGACAGGTACGCCAGGTTGCACCACGGCCCACTAGCGCCATTGCAGATTCGTATTCAGGATCTGGGTCGCAGCGCCAAACTGTGGCAGATCGTAAAAAACTGACGTGGCCGGACACGAAATGGCCGCTTTACGCACCTGGCTTTGCACGGAATGTAATTAGACAAGCCCGAACCCCTCGAAGCCTGGCAACGCGCGCGTCGGGCGTTTGCACGGTGGCAGAACAACGAGCCTGCCAAGCTAGTTCGGATCGTTAATCACGTACAGGTAACCTTCGTCGGTGCCGACAACGATGGCATTCCCGGAAACCGCAGGTGTCGCATAGATCGGGCTTGAAGGCACTGATTGCCATTGCGGATCGGACTGCAGATCGGGAAGCGCATCGTCTGCGAAAAATGTTCGGCCCGCCATATCGTGTTGTCCGAGAAACATGCTCCAAATGCGCTCGCCATCGTCGGCTGCGAACTTGTGCAGGAATCCGTCGTAGGTTGCGATATAGACATAGTCGTCGGAAACGACGGGAGAAGACCACAACTGGAAATTGGGGTTACCCAGCTTCGTTGCCCAGACGACTTCACCGGTTTCCCTGGAAACCGAATAGATGGAATTGGAGTCGGCATCGGCAAGAATCAGCCGGTCGTACCACGACGCCGGCGTCAGATGCGAATTGCCAAACGGCGTGTTCACAATCTTTTTCGGATCGGTGGCGATCCAGTCCAGGGCGCCGCCCTTACTGAACGAAATGACAGGCGGGTAGTCGTAATCGTCTTCTCTCACCAGGCTCAGCACGATACTGTTGTCCAGCACTAGCGGAGCTGCGGAAATCCGTGCGCGTAAACCCCTGCCATCGCCGAGCCGGTGATACCAGTCGATTGCCTTGCCTGACAAAGAGTGACCCAGTTCATCCGGATAGTAGACACGGCTGTTACGCCGCATCTGCACTTCCCCGAATCCGGCGAGGCGATACAGTTCGCCAGTCTCGGTCGCAATCCACAGGCCGTCACGATCTGCCGCCAGACCGCCGCTCACGCCACCGCTAAGTTCCGAACTCAGTTTGACGGTGCCATCTTTCAATTCCAGAACATCGAGTTCGCCTGACTGTGTCGCGATTGCGACCGCCCCGCCGGTCGATACCGGCCGCGCAACGACTGGTGAATCGAAGCGGCGCGTCCAGTACGTTGTTCCGCTGCGCGCACCGATCCCGACCACCTCGCCGCCATCGGAGCCGCCGATAACCAGCCCCTTGATGTAGGTCAGATCGTTGAAATCCGCCTGAGTTGGAACAAACCAGACCTTTTCACCACTGAGAAGATCGAAGGAGTAGACACCATCGAGCGAATCGGACTGGTTGCGCTGACGCCCGGAGCTGCCAACAAAGATTCGCGTCCCGACGATGAAGGGATTATTTCGCCAGGATTGCTTGCCGATGAAATGGCGAAAACGGATCGTTGGTCCGGATTCGGCGACCGGTTCCGGTTCCGGCTCCGGTTGTTCCGTCCAGGACCTGAAAAACGGGGCAACAAGCTCGGCGAGGTAATCCTGCCGGATAACGCGTCCATGATTGGCTTGCTCATCCACATCGAGGAGCATGCCGGCATCGCGCTCTTCAAGTAACACGCGGCTACCCACCATGCCGGACATCAGTCTGTCCGACTCGCGTACCGGCGTCACCACCAGATATCCGGCGGAATCCACGCTCGTGACGCGCACATACATGTGACCCTTGGTGCCGTCTCCCGAGCCGATCAGGAGCGTGCCGATGCCGGTGCGCTCAAGAGCAGTTTCCAGATTCGCACCATCGGACCATTCATCGGAATCACAGAGATCACGATCATTACCGATACGCACAATCGAAAAGCCCTGCCGGTATACCTGCTTGACATCGACTGGCAAACGGTACACGCCGGGGCGCATCGCATAGACCCGGGTGTTGCCCGATGTCACACTCGTCGGTGCAATGGCGAAGCAGGAATCAGCATACGCGCGGGTTATACCGTAGCCGGCACGTTCTCCCATCAGGAAAACATCGCTGGCTTGCACCCGGTCGCTCAGCGTCAGCGCAGCGCATACGCACATCAGGAGGAAAATCAGCGCACCAGCGCTGCCACGTACCCGCCAACCGTGAAGCGTCATCCGCCTCGCTTCCCTGAACCCAAAGATCCGGAAACACACCGTTGCGGCAAGAGTACATGCCGGACTGGTGCGGATAAATTCAAACGGTTATTACGCATCTGACGCGGTTTCATAGGGCGCCGGAATCCACTGCAGACATGAGATATTTCAACCCGCCTTTCTTGACATACAGTACGCAACCGTCACCGCTGCGCAACCGATGGCTGGCGCCGGCCGGAAATCTGAGCCAACTCCCCTTGCGATAGTTACCGCTTTCATCATCGAATCCGCCCTCGATGATGAACATCTCCGCCCCTTCCGGATAGGTCATCGTTGCCGAATCGGAACCCGTTTCCCATCGCTGAAGCTCGACGGTGTCCGTGTATCCTTGCTGCTGATACAGCGTTTTGACACTCAAACCATCAATGTCACACCTTTGCCACTCCAGAATGTTGGTATCGACAGCAACATGGCGCCGGTCCGCACCCGGGTACTGGCGCAGCTTGACGAACAGCACGCATCCATTTTTCGAAAACGGCGCATGGCGAAATCCTTCCGGATTCAGCAGGTAAGTCCCCGCCGGCCAGTCTCCTTGCTGATCGGAAAACACGCCTTCGAGCACCAGGATTTCTTCACCCGCCGGATGATCGTGCTGCGGGAAGCTTGAATTGCTGTCGTAACGCACGACCGAGGTGACCTGACCCGACTCCGCTGGTCCGACCAGATGCACGCGCTTGCGCCAGACCGTGCCGCTCGGGCTCCGCGTCCAGTCCATGCTGCCAGTATCGGCGGCGCAGAATGCATCCAGGTCGCCGTGAATGCTCGCCGATGCTGCCGGCCTCATGCGAGAAACAATGCCGGATCAACCGGAACTGAATTGAGATAAACACCAAAATGCAGATGTGCCCCGGTCACCCGCCCGGTCGCACCGACCTTGCCAATAACCTGGCCTCTTTGGATCTGGTCACCGACAGCGACATCCATTTCGCTCAGGTGCGCGTACAGTGTCAGCAGGCCCTGCCCATGATCCAGAATGAGCATGTTGCCCGAAAAGAAATAGTCTCCCCGATCGATCACCCGTCCGGCCGCCGCCGCCGCCACAGGCGTGCCCTTCGGGGCCGCCAGATCCATTCCGCTGTGCGGATTGCGCGACTCGCCATTGAACACCCGGCGCAAACCGAATGAACTTGAGCGCGGCCCTTCGACCGGCTGCAGCAACGGCAACGTTCCAACCAGCGGCGTTGAAAATGTCCGGCGAATCTTTTTCAGATGCGCGCTCTCGCGGCGGTAACGTTTGAGATTCTTTTCGGAGAGATTGACCTGGCCCGGCTTGACCTTGAGTTCCTGTGTTGCGTAGTTCTTGCTGCCTATCTGAATGGGCAGGCGCACATCATCTCCGTCAGCCCGGTTAACCGATATATGCAGCGTGCTGCCTTGTTTGGTAGCGAGCGCAATTCCGACAACCGCCTGCCATTGGACGGGATCACCGATAACCATGATCCGGTTGTTGCCCATGCGCACCACTGGCGCATTTTCCGCTGGCCCGAGCGGCACGATCGCAACACCACCCGGAACGGCTGCCATTTTCGGAAGTTCCCGTGCAAACACATGTCCCACGGCGGACACGCTACCTGATAACAAAGCCATTAATTTCAGAAACAGGCGTCGAGTCATTTTCTCCAGTCTCGTGTGTTCAATTACTCACTCGAATTTTCAAATCACTCCTGAACTGCAAGGTTATGATCGAAACCGCAGCAACAGGGTATCACTGGCCCGGCGGCGGATCGTCATCGTCGAGAATGCGATGCGCCGGCCCTTCCATATCATCGAACTGCCCGCTGCGCACCGACCACCAGAACGCCAATCCAATCAGGAATACCAGCGCAACTGACAGTGGGATCAGCAAGAACAGAATATCCATCGAGTGCTATGTTTCAGACACAGAAGCCAGCAGAAATTTCGCACCATTGTATATTTCTTTGCCAAATCCATATTGATTCGCGGCATCGGGCCTCAATCGGGCGCCAGCAGTAGACGGTGCGAGCGTGTTGCGCCTGCCAGACGCATCGCGTTTGCCACCACCAGCAATGAGCTCAAGGACATTCCGATGGCCGCCAACCACGGCGTGACATGACCGCTCATCGCCAACGGGATTGCGATCGCGTTGTAAGCAATCGCCCAACCCAGGTTCTGTCTGACAATGCGAAGCGTCCGACGTGCATACTGAATCAGATCAGTCAGATCGGACAGACGGCCGCTTAACAGCACCATATCAGCAGCACCCTGGGCCAGCGCAGCACCACTCATCAGCGCAATTGCCACCTGCGCCTGCGCCAGTACCGGCGCATCATTGACGCCGTCCCCGATCATCGCCACCACTGCGCCTTGCGCCTGCAGGCGTTGTACGTAATCGAGCTTTGCTTCCGGCGACATGGCCGATTGCCACTGATCAATGTCGAGCACCCGCGCCGTATCGCCAACGACGGATTCCCTGTCGCCGGACAACAAAATGACCTGCCCTCCCTGGGCATGCAGCGCGGCGACCAGTTCTCCGGCGTCCGGCCTCAGGGTATCGCTGAGATCGAAGCCGGCAAGCATGTATTTTTCATCGGCCAGCCAGATCTGCGCATCCACGTCTGCCGTGTCCGCGTCACCAGCAAGCTCCGCGGCAAAAGCCCTGCTGCCGATGCGCAGCCGCCGTCCTGCCACCACGCCCTCGATACCACGCCCCGGCACGTTGCGCAGCTGCTCGCACTGTGTCGAACCGCTCGCGGCCTCGCGCAGTGCCTTGGCGACCGGATGCTCCGATCCCTGTTCGAGTGATGCCGCCAGTGACAACACTTCTTCCCTACCGGCATTCAGTGGGTGCACCGCACGCAGCGACGGCTTGCCGAGAGTCAGCGTGCCGGTTTTGTCGATCACGAAATGCGTCACCCGCGCCAGTGTTTCCAGCGCATGTGACCGGGTCACCAGCAAACCATGCCGGGCTGCGGTACTGGTCGCCACCGCCATCGCCATCGGCGTGGCCAGTGCCAGCGCGCACGGGCAGGTTACGATCAGCACCGATACAACGATCGGTAGCGTGCGCATCGCGTCATGCATTGACCACCAGATCGCCGTAGCGGCTGCCAACAGCAACACCATTGCCACGAATCGCGCGGCGACCTTGTCGGTTATCTGCTGCAGGCGCGGGCGCGACAACGATGCGCGCTCCATCAGGTTGACGATGGCCGAAAGGATGGTCTGGTCACCAACACGTTGCACGCACACAACGACGGGGTTGCCGCGATTGACCGAACCCCCGGTTACCGCTTCGCCTTCCAGCTTCCTGACCGGCATGCTCTCCCCGGTGAGCAATGACTCGTCCAGCTCGGACTCACCCTGTACGATCAGCGCATCCGCCGGAACCGGCTCACCGGGGCGAATCAGCAAGTAATCGTTTTCGGCCAGCGCCGCGGCCGGGACCAGTTCGGCCTGCATTGACCGGGGATAGTCAGGCAGCTGGTTCGCGGTCGCGGGTTGCGCTCGCGCCAGGCTTTCCAGATGTGACGCCCCTTTCTGCCGCGCCCTCAGTTCAAGGTAACGTGCACCGAGTAAAAAGAACACAAACATGGCGATCGAGTCAAAATAGACTTCGCCTTTCCCGGTCGCTGTTGCCAGCAGGCTCGCCGCAAATGCAATGATGATTGCGAGCGCAACCGGCACGTCCATGCCGACCCGGCGATTTCGTACATCACGCCAGGCCCCTGACAGGAATGGCATCGCCGAATAAAACACCACCGGCGTCGTCAGGATCAACGCCGCCCAGTTCAACAGCGACTCCAGGCTGCGGTCGATACCATCATCACCGGCGAGGTAACGCGGCAAGGCGTACATCATCACCTGGGTCACGCCGAGTCCGGCAATGGCAAAGCGTGCCAACAGACTTCGCGACTCACGCTTTTGCATCGCTTCAAGAGATTGCGGGTCGTAGGGATAGGCGCGATAGCCAATGGCGTTGATCGCATCGAGAATGCGCGACAAGGAAGTCTCGCGCATGTCCCAGCGAATGCGCGCACGGTTGGTCGTGTAGTTGATGCTGACGGCACTGATGCCGGGCTGGCGGGAAAGATGCGATTCATTCAGCCATACGCACGCGGGGCAGCTGATACCTTCGAGAATGAGCGTGGCTTCGCGTTCATGCGCGGCGGGCTGAGTGACAAACCGGTTCTGGATTTCCGGCCGGTCAAATACTTCGAGTTCTCCGACAAGTGCGGGCACTGCCTCGCGCGGCGACGGCGGGTAGTTGTCGCGACGCGTGTAATAGCTTTCGAGTCCGGCATCGACAATTGCCGAAGCCACCGCAGCGCAACCGGCGCAACACATCGGGCGATCGATGCCGCTGATACTGACCTGATAATCGGCGCCGGCTGGCACCGGTAGTCCGCAGTGATAGCATTCACCGACATCCCGCGACCTCAGCGTCGGCTGTTCAGGTACGCTCATCGGCTCTCATGTATGCAAACCAGTGCAAACCAACACACCATCGTGCATCGCGCCCATCGCCTGACAGATATCAACGCGCGCTTTCCGTGTCTTCACTCGCCTTGCCGGCCCGGCGCAAGCGTACCAACATGATTACATTGAAGCTGGCCAGCCCGAGGGTGAACAGAAAATGCAGCCGCGTCCAGAACACCATGCTGCCCACCAGTTCGTTGACTGTTTGCGCTTGATCAGTGACATGATCGTAGAGAATCTGCGCCATTTCGCGCAATCCTT
>JASFUE010000050.1:0-14554 GCA_050050435.1 Burkholderiales bacterium
CAGGGTCACCATTGCTGACTCGGGCGACTCGCCTTTCATTCAGGGCGAGCAAGTGGAGCGCTCGGAAGTGCTGGAAGTCAACGACAGCCTCGTTGCCGAGGGCAAGAAGCCGGCGACCTACGACTTCATGCTGTTGGGTATTACCAAGGCTTCGCTGTCGACCGATTCCTTTATTTCGGCAGCATCGTTCCAGGAAACCACGCGAGTGCTCACCGAGGCCGCGATTATGGGCAAGAAGGACGACCTGCGCGGACTCAAGGAGAATGTCATTGTCGGTCGCCTGATCCCGGCGGGTACCGGTCTGGCCTACCACCGCAATCGCAAGGCGCAGGCCGGGGCGGACGTGTTTTCCGAGGAAGGCATCTTCGGCGAGAGCGAGGAAACGACCGACGAGGCTTCGGGAGACGAGCAGGTTGCTTGACAGCGTGATGAGCTAACCATAGAATTCTGCGTCTTTTTTGGCCCCCGCCGCGGCACTAACCCCGCAGCAGTGGGCATCACTCGCAGAACACATCGATCCGGGACGGCGGAGACGCCGTCCCAGATTTTTTAGGGACTCAAAATAATGCCCACGATCAATCAGTTAGTGCGCAAAGGGCGCTCTGTGCCGGAAGTCAAAAGCAAGGTGCCGGCACTTGCCGGATCGCCGGCCAAACGCGGTGTGTGCACGCGTGTCTACACGACCACGCCGAAGAAGCCGAACTCCGCCTTGCGCAAGGTTGCCAAAGTACGCCTGACCAACGGTTTCGAGGTGATCAGCTACATCGGTGGCGAGGGGCACAACCTTCAGGAGCACTCGGTCGTGTTGATCCGTGGTGGCCGCGTGAAGGACCTGCCTGGTGTTCGCTACCACATTGTGCGCGGCAGCCTGGATACCCAGGGAGTCAAGGATCGCAAGAAAGCCAGGTCCAAATATGGCGCGAAGCGCGTCAAGGCCGGTTGATTGGCCCAGTAATCGAGACATCGACGAGGAATTATGCCAAGACGTAGAGAAGTGCCGAAGCGTGAAACGCTGCCGGACCCGAAATTTCATAATCAAGAAGTCGCCAAGTTCATGAACGTGATCATGACGCGCGGCAAGAAATCGGTTGCCGAGCGGATCGTTTACGGCGCGTTTGAGCATATTTCCAAAAAAAGCGGCGGCGATCCGGTCGAGGTGTTTACCAATGCGCTGCAGAACGTGCGCCCGAGCGTGGAAGTGAAGTCTCGACGCGTTGGCGGTGCCAACTACCAGGTGCCGGTCGAGGTGCGTCCGGCGCGGCGCAATGCGCTGGCAATGCGCTGGCTCAGGGAAGCGGCACGCAAGCGTGGCGAAAAATCAATGGCGGCGCGGCTCGGCAATGAGCTCCAGGAAGCCTCGGAAGGGCGTGGCGGCGCGGTCAAGAAGCGTGAGGAAGTGCACCGGATGGCCGAGGCCAACAAGGCATTTTCACATTACCGCTTCTGATTAACTGGCAACGAACATTAAAGCAGACGAATTCATGGCTCGAACGACTCCAATCGAACGCTACCGGAACATCGGTATTAGTGCGCATATTGACGCCGGCAAAACGACGACGACGGAGCGTATTCTTTTTTATACCGGCGTTTCGCACAAGATAGGAGAGGTACACGACGGCGCAGCGGTCATGGACTGGATGGCCCAGGAGCGCGAGCGCGGAATCACTATTACCTCGGCTGCCACCACCTGCTTCTGGAAAGGCATGGATGGCTCGTTGCCGGAGCACCGGATCAACATTATCGATACGCCCGGACACGTTGATTTCACCATCGAGGTCGAGCGCTCGATGCGGGTGCTCGATGGCGCCTGCATGGTCTACTGTGCGGTCGGCGGTGTTCAACCGCAATCGGAAACGGTGTGGCGCCAGGCCAACAAGTACAAGGTTCCGCGGTTGGCATTCATCAACAAGATGGACCGCCAGGGCGCGAATTTTTTCAAGGTGTACGACCAGATGCGTGCGCGCCTGAAGGCGAACCCGGTGCCGATCCAGATTCCGATCGGGTCCGAGGAAAAATTTGCCGGCGTGGTTGACCTGATCAAGATGAAGGCGATCCTGTGGGACGACGCCACCCAGGGTATGCGCTTCGAGGAAGCGGAGATCCCGGCGGAATTGCAGGACACGGCGCAGGAATGGCGCGAGAAGATGGTCGAGTCCGCCGCCGAGGCGAACGAGGATTTGATGAACAAATACCTCGAAGAAGGCGATTTGTCCGAAGCTGACATCCGCAAGGGCATTCGTGCGCGCACTATTGCTGTGGAAATCGTGCCGATGATGTGTGGCTCGGCGTTCAAGAACAAGGGTGTGCAGGCGATGCTCGATGGCGTCATCGCCTATCTGCCCTCACCGAGCGATATTCCGCCGGTCAAGGGTACGCGCGAAAATGGTGAAGAGGCCGAGCGCGCCGCCAAGGACGATGAGCCGTTTGCCGGTCTGGCGTTCAAGATCATGACCGACCCGTACGTTGGCCAGTTGATCTTCTTCCGCGTTTATTCCGGCGTGGTCAATTCCGGCGACACGATCTACAACCCGATCAAGGGCAAGAAGGAGCGCATTGGCCGTATCCTGCAGATGCACGCGAACAATCGCGAGGAACTGAAGGAAGTGCGTGCCGGCGACATTGCTGCCGCGGTCGGACTCAAGGAAGCAACTACCGGTGACACGCTGTGCGACCCGGACAAGGTCGTCATCCTCGAGAAGATGGAGTTTCCGGAGCCGGTGATTTCGCAAGCTGTCGAACCCAAGACCAAGGCCGACCAGGAAAAAATGGGCATTGCTCTGGGCCGTCTGGCGCAGGAAGACCCGTCATTCCGTGTGCGTACCGACGAAGAGTCGGGACAGACGATTATCTCCGGAATGGGTGAATTGCACCTGGAGATCCTCGTTGACCGGATGAAACGCGAGTTCAACGTCGAGGCCAATATCGGCAAGCCACAGGTTGCCTATCGCGAGGCGATCAAGAAGCCCATCGACATCGAGGGCAAATTCGTCAAGCAAAGTGGCGGCAAGGGCCAGTACGGTCACGTCTGGCTCAAGCTGGAGCCGGCCGAGCAGGGTCAGGGCTACGAGTTCGTCGATGCCATCAAGGGCGGGGTGGTTCCGCGCGAATACATTCCTGCGGTCAACAAGGGCATCACCGAGGCAATGACCAGCGGTGTGCTGGCCGGCTATCCGGTTGTTGACGTGAAAGTCACCCTGTTTGACGGTTCGTACCACGAAGTCGACTCGTCGGAGAACTCCTTCAAGATGGCTGGCATCCTTGCTTTCAAGGATGGTATGCGCAAGGCGACCCCGATTCTGCTCGAACCGATCATGGCGGTCGAAGTCGAGACACCCGAAGAAAAGATGGGCGACGTGATGGGCGATCTGTCATCGCGGCGCGGCACCATCCAGGGGATGGAAGACATGGTCGGTGGGGGCAAGGCGATTCGTGCAGAGGTGCCGCTGGCAGAAATGTTCGGCTACTCGACGACGTTGCGCTCCCTTACGCAAGGGCGCGCCACTTACACGATGGAATTCAAGCATTACGCCGAGGCACCGAAGAGCGTTGCCGACGCCATTATTAACAAGGACAGCGCCAAGTAACCACTTGGTTGAATCGTTTCGGACAAAGTCAACACAGAAAGTAACGAGAGGTCATCATGGCAAAGGGAAAGTTTGAGCGGACCAAGCCGCACGTAAACGTGGGCACGATCGGTCACGTGGACCATGGCAAGACGACGCTCACCGCGGCGATCACGTCGGTGTTGTCGAGCAAGTTTGGTGGTGAGAAGAAGGGCTACGAGCAGATTGACAACGCGCCGGAAGAGAAGGCGCGGGGCATCACCATTAATACCGCGCACGTGGAATACGAGACCGAGAAGCGCCACTACGCGCACGTGGACTGCCCGGGCCACGCTGACTACGTGAAGAACATGATCACGGGTGCGGCGCAGATGGACGGAGCGATTCTGGTGGTATCGGCCGCGGATGGCCCGATGCCACAAACGCGCGAACACATTCTGCTTGCCCGCCAGGTTGGCGTGCCCTACATCGTCGTGTTCCTGAACAAGGCGGACATGGTTGATGATGCCGAGCTGCTTGATCTGGTGGAGATGGAAGTGCGCGAGTTGCTCTCCAAGTATGACTTTCCGGGTGACGACACGCCGATCATCATTGGCTCGGCGCTCAAGGCGCTCGAAGGCGATACGGGTGAATACGGCGAGCAGGCCATCTACAAGCTGGCCGATGCGCTCGATGCCTACATTCCGGAGCCGCAGCGCGCGCTGGACATGCCGTTCTTGATGCCGGTTGAAGACGTTTTCTCCATTTCCGGTCGCGGTACCGTGGTCACCGGTCGTGTGGAGCGTGGCGTGATCAAGGTTGGCGAAGAGATCGAGATTGTGGGCCTCAAGGACACGGTCAAGACCGTATGCACGGGCGTTGAGATGTTCCGCAAGCTGCTCGACCAGGGTCAGGCCGGTGACAACGTGGGTATTTTGCTGCGCGGAACCAAGCGCGAAGACGTTGAACGCGGTCAGGTGCTGGCCAAGCCGGGCAGCATTACGCCGCACACCAAGTTCGATGCCGAGGTCTACGTGTTGAGCAAGGACGAAGGTGGACGTCACACGCCGTTTTTCAATGGATACCGTCCGCAGTTCTACTTCCGCACCACGGACGTGACTGGCTCGATCGAGTTGCCCAAGGGCACGGAGATGGTGATGCCGGGTGACAACATCCAGATGACGGTGAGTCTGATTCAGCCGATTGCGATGGAAGAGGGTTTGCGCTTTGCCATTCGCGAAGGTGGGCGTACCGTTGGTGCCGGTGTTGTGGCCAAGGTGCTCGAGTAACAGGTGATCGAATAATCGGGTTATTGAGCCGATTAATCAGATTTGCGAACAATTCCTAGGCCAGTAGCTCAATTGGCAGAGCGTCGGTCTCCAAAACCGAAGGTTGGGGGTTCGAGACCCTCCTGGCCTGCCACATCGGGAGCACGCAATCCCGGTTGCGGGTGTCCCGGGGCGCAAGCGCCTTTGACAGAAGTGCGGCAAAACACCGGATGTTAGACAAAATCAAAATTTTCCTGGCGATACTGGTCATTGCGGTCGGCATTTCGGGCTTCTATCTGCTCGCGGACATGCCAGCCGTAGTGAAGACAGGCGCGTTTATCGGCTCGCTGATCGTGGCCGCCCTGATCGGGTGGACCAGTGGACCGGGCAAGCGTTTCGTTGTCTTTGTGCGCGATTCGATTACGGAAACCAGAAAAGTCGTATGGCCGACACGGAAGGAAACGGTTCAGAGCACGGCGATGGTGGTGGCCTTCGTTTTCGTGATGGCGATTTTTCTGTGGGGTGTTGACTGGATCCTGGCGTCCCTGGTGCGGATGCTGATGGGCGTGGAGGCCTGATGGCAAAGAAGTGGTACGTGGTCCATGCCTACTCCGGCTTTGAAAAGAGCGTCAAGCGCGCATTGCTCGAACGCATTGAGCGTGGCGGTATGCAGGACAGTTTTGGCCAGATTCTCGTGCCCGTTGAAGAGGTTGTCGAGATGAAAGGCGGCCAGAAGGCGATCAGTGAGCGCAAATTCTTCCCCGGCTATGTGCTGGTGGAAATGGAAATGACTGACGACAGCTGGCATCTGGTCAAGAACACGCCAAAGGTGACCGGCTTTGTGGGGGGCACGGCCCACCATCCGACGCCGATCAGCGAGCGTGAAGTGCAGAATATCCTGGACCAGATTCAGGAGGGGGTGGAGAAGCCCAAGCCGAAAATTCTGTTCGAGGTCGGCGAGGGCGTACGCGTCAAGGAAGGACCGTTTACGGACTTTCATGGCAGCGTCGAGGAAGTCAATTACGACAAGAGCAAGCTGCGGGTTTCGGTGTCCATTTTCGGGCGTTCGACTCCCGTAGAACTTGAGTTCAGCCAGGTTGAAAAAGCCTGATTGAATGTGGTTTGTTTGCCGGACCGGGCAGCAGGGTCCGGTTGCCCCGTTCGTGTTTCGGGGATGTCAGCGCCGGATGGCGTTACTGCGTAAACGGGGAGCGCGCCTGTGGGCGTGCGCTGGTACCCACTCTATAAAGGAGTTTGAAAGTGGCAAAGAAAGTTGTTGGCTTTATCAAGCTGCAAGTGCCCGCGGGCAAGGCGAATCCCAGTCCGCCAATTGGACCGGCGCTTGGTCAGCGTGGTTTGAACATCATGGAGTTTTGCAAGGCGTTCAACGCCCAGACCCAGAGCTACGAGCCGGGTCTTCCGCTGCCGGTGGTGATTACTGCGTTCGCGGACAAGAGCTTTACGTTCATCATCAAAACGCCCCCGGCGTCGGTACTGATCAAGAAGGCGGCAAAACTTGGCAAAGGCAGTGCCCGTCCTCACCTGGACAAGGTAGGCAAGCTCACGCGCGCCCAGGTCGAGGAAATTGCCAAAGCAAAAATGCCGGACCTGAATGCTGGAAGCCTCGAGGCCGCGATGCGAATCGTTGCCGGCAGCGCGCGCAGCATGGGTGTTGAGGTTGAGGGACTCTGAAATGGCAAAAATTTCCAAGCGTGTCAAAGTCGTGCGTTCCGCTGTTGACCGCAACAAATCATATGCAGTGGCCGAGGCGCTGGCGCTGGCGAAGCAGAACGCAACGGCGAAATTCGACGAATCGATCGATGTGTCGGTCAATCTGGGTGTGGACGCGAAGAAGTCTGATCAACTGGTGCGCGGGTCGGTCGTACTGCCCCAGGGAACCGGCAAGACGGTGCGCGTTGCAGTGTTTGCCCAGGCCGACAAGGCCCAGGAGGCCACCGACGCCGGCGCCGATATCGTTGGCTTCGAGGACCTTGCCGAGAAAATCAAGGGCGGCGCCATCGATTTTGATGTGGCCATTGCCACCCCGGATGCAATGCGCGTTGTCGGTCAGCTGGGCCAGATTCTCGGCCCGCGCGGATTGATGCCCAATCCGAAGGTGGGCACCGTCACGCCGAATGTTGCCGAAGCGGTAAAAAACGCGAAGGCAGGTCAGGTGCAGTACCGCACCGACAAGGCCGGAATTATTCATTGTTCGATTGGTCGGGCTTCGTTTACCGAGGATGCGCTGGCCGAGAATTTGAAAGCGCTCATCGATGCGCTCAACAAGGCCAAGCCGGCATCGTCGAAAGGTGTCTATCTGAAGAAGGTATCGGTTTCCAGCACCATGGGGCCGGGCTTGAGAGTGGATCACTCGAGCATCGGGGCGTAACGAGTTTCGTTTTTGTAACAGAACTTTGGGGTCTGGTCGGTCGCCGTTGGGGTCGACCAGGGCTGTCAAAGACCGTAGGAGCCCTTTCCGGAGGGTTTAATTGTCACGATGTTTTTTTGCGTGGCGTCCTACGCAGATAGCGTTACCAAGAGACAGGTGTTTTTTACGTGTGCGTTCACTCACGCCGGAAGGATGGCGTGGTGGGGCACTTCCTGGATCCAGGGCCGCTATTTACGGGTGGGTCTCGCGATTGGCGCGAGGCCCGGTTTGAAACTTCAGGAGGGTAGACCTTGAGTCTCAATCTAGAGGAAAAGAAAGCGGTCGTGGCCGAGGTGAGCGATAAAATCGCTCAGGCTCAGGCGATTGTGCTGGCCGAGTACCGCGGCCTTTCGGTGGAGGACATGACGCAGTTGCGGGTGAATGCCCGTAACAGTGGTGTGTACCTGCGCGTTCTCAAGAACACCCTGGCTCGCCGTGCGGTATCTGGCACTGCATTCGAGCAACTTGGCGATCAGATGGTCGGACCCCTTGCCTATGGCATTTCGGAGGATCCGGTCGCTGTTGCGAAGGTGCTCAGTGATTTTGCCAAAAGCAATGACAAGCTCGTCATCAAGGTAGGCGCAATGCCAAATCAGGTGATGTCCAATGCGGACGTCTCCCAGCTTGCGACCATGCCAAGCCGTGAGGAACTTCTCGCCAAATTGCTTGGAACAATGCAGGCGCCGATTGCGAAATTTGTGCAGACACTCAATGAAGTGCCGACAAAATTCGTGCGGGCACTGGCCGCTGTCAGGGAAGAAAAAGAAAAGCAGGCTGCATAAGGCTTTTCACACGTAACCGATTAGATATTCAGGAGAATTGAAAATGGCTGTTGCCAAAGCTGAAATTCTGGACGCGATTTCGAACATGAGCGTCCTGGAGCTGTCAGAGCTCATCAAGGAAATGGAAGACAAGTTCGGTGTGTCCGCTGCTGCTGCCGCAGTCGCGGTCGCAGCACCGGCCGCCGGTGGTGGTGCTGCCGCTGCTGCCGAGGAAAAGTCGGATTTCGACGTCATTCTTGCCGGTATCGGCGACAACAAGGTGAGCGTCATCAAGGCGGTGCGCGCTATTACTGCGCTGGGTCTGAAGGAAGCCAAGGACCTGGTCGATGGTGCGCCCAAGCCGGTCAAGGAAGGCGTATCGAAGCAGGAAGCCGAGGACATCAAGAAGCAGCTTGAAGAAGCCGGCGCGTCTGTTGAACTGAAGTAACAAGAGTTTGAGCGCGGGTGGCCGGCAACATCGTTGCCGGCCGTCGCGCATCTTTTAGAGGTTAAAGAGAAGCACTGTTTGTTTCTCTTTGTCCTTTGAAGCAACTGCAAGGGACAGGTTTGGTCGGATCGGGGGTCCTCCCCGGTCGTCAGCCAGCGGTTGGTAGAGGCCAACCACCAGGCCATTCTTCACCACTTGGTGAATAGATTCGGCGGTCGATGCTGCCTGACACAACTCGGAGATGCTATGGCTTATTCCTTTACTGAAAAGAAGCGCATTCGCAAGAGCTTCGCGAAGCGCGCCAGTGTTTTGCCGGTGCCGTATTTGCTGGCCACCCAGCTGCGATCCTTCGCCTCGTTCCTTCAGACCGATACCCCGGTTGAAGAGCGCAAGGCGCAGGGGCTGCAGGTGGCTTTCCAGACAATTTTCCCTATTTCCAGTCATTCCGGTAACGCCCGCCTGGAGTTCGTGAGCTACCAGCTTGGCACGCCCCCGTTTGACGTCAAGGAATGCCAGCAACGTGGTCTGACCTACGCAGCGCCGCTGCGCGCGAAGGTGCGTTTGACCATTATGGACAAGGAAGCTGCAAAACCGACAGTAAAGGAAGCCAAGGAGCAGGAAGTCTACATGGGTGAAATTCCCCTGATGACCGACACCGGCTCTTTCGTGATCAACGGTACGGAGCGCGTCATCGTCTCCCAGCTGCACCGCTCGCCGGGCGTGTTCTTCGAGCACGATCGCGGCAAGACCCATTCTTCGGGCAAGCTGTTGTTCTCGGCGCGTATCATTCCCTACCGCGGTTCCTGGCTGGACTTTGAATTCGATCCGAAGGATTTCCTTTACTTCCGGATTGACCGGCGCCGCAAGTTGCCGGTAACGATCCTGCTCAAGGCGATCGGCATGACGCCGGAGGAAATTCTTTCGACCTTCTACGTATTCGACGCCTTTCACTTCGGCAAAAAGGGAATCGAATTCGAATTGCAGCCGCAACGGCTGCGCGGCGAGACCGCCCGGTTCGATATCCAGAACAAGCAGGGCAAGGTCATTGTCGAAAAGGACAAGCGTATTACGGTCAAGCATGTGCGCGAGATGGAGCAGGCAGGCCTGAAGAAAGCCGTGGTCGACGAGGAATTCGTCATCGGCCGTGCGCTGGCGCATAACGTGATCGATACGGAGACCGGCGAAATCATCGGCAACGCCAACGATGAAATCACCGAAGAGTTGCTGAAGAAGCTGATCGAATCCGGCGTCAAGGAAATCAAGACCCTTTACGTCAACGAACTCGATCAGGGTGCGTACATTTCGCAAACACTGCGCAGCGACGAAACGGCCGACCAGCTGGCAGCACAGGTTGCAATTTACCGCATGATGCGCCCGGGCGAGCCGCCCACCGAGGAGGCGGTCAAGACACTGTTTAATGGGTTGTTCTACACGCCGGAGCGCTACGACCTGTCGGCTGTCGGGCGGATGAAATTCAATCGCCGGGCCTATCCGGACCAGGTTGATGACAAGACTGCCGAGTGGATGAAGAATTTCTACGAGAAAGCCGGCAAGCGTGGCACGGAAGGCGAGAGCACGTTGAGCAACGATGACATCATCGCGGTCATCGGCATCTTGCTCGAGCTGCGTAACGGCCGCGGCGATATCGACGATATCGACCACCTCGGTAACCGGCGCGTGCGTTCGGTCGGCGAGTTGGCGGAGAACCAGTTCCGCGCCGGTCTGGTGCGCGTCGAGCGCGCCGTGCGCGAGCGCCTGTCCCAGGCGGAATCGGAAAACCTGATGCCGCACGACCTGATCAACGCCAAGCCGGTTTCGGCGGCGGTGCGCGAGTTCTTCGGTTCCTCGCAACTGTCGCAGTTCATGGACCAGACAAACCCGCTGTCCGAAATCACCCACAAGCGCCGCGTCTCGGCGTTGGGACCGGGTGGTCTTACGCGAGAGAGGGCTGGTTTCGAGGTGCGCGACGTGCATCCGACCCACTACGGAAGGGTGTGCCCGATCGAAACACCGGAAGGCCCGAACATCGGTCTGATCAATTCGCTCGCCCTGTATGCGCGCACCAACGAGTACGGCTTCCTCGAGACACCGTACCGCCGTGTTGCAAACGGCAAGGTGACTGACGACATCGAGTTTCTCTCGGCCATCGACGAGGGGCAGTACGTCATCGCCCAGGCGAATGCAGCCATGGATAACAAGGGCAAGCTGACCGACGACATCATCTCCTGCCGGTATCGCAACGAATTCAGCCTGATGCCTGCAGATCGCGTCCAGTTTATGGATGTTGCGCCATCGCAGATCGTTTCGGTTGCGGCCTCGCTGATCCCCTTCCTCGAGCACGACGATGCCAACCGCGCATTGATGGGCTCGAACATGCAGCGCCAGGCGGTGCCTTGCCTGCGTGCAGAGAAGGCGCTGGTCGGTACCGGAATCGAGCGTACCGTTGCAGTGGACTCGGGCACTGCAGTTCAGGCACTACGTGGCGGTGTGGTCGACTATGTCGACGCTTCGCGCATGGTGGTGCGGGTAAACGACGACGAAACCTCGGCAGGCGAGGTCGGCGTCGACATTTACAACCTGGTGAAGTACACCCGGTCCAACCAGAACACCAACATCAACCAGCGTCCGATCGTCAAGCCCGGCGACACCATCGCCCGCGGTGACGTGATTGCGGACGGCGCATCGACCGACATGGGCGAGCTCGCGCTCGGGCAGAACCTGCTGGTCGCGTTCATGCCGTGGAACGGCTACAACTTCGAGGATTCGATCCTGATCTCGGAGCGTGTGGTTGCCGAAGACCGGTTTACCTCGATTCATATCGAGGAACTGTCCGTGGTGGCGCGTGATACCAAGCTCGGACCGGAGGAGATCACTCGGGATATTTCCAATCTCTCCGAAGCCCAGCTTGGCCGGCTCGACGAATCCGGCGTTGTCTACATCGGTGCCGAAGTCGAAGCCGGTGACGTGCTGGTGGGCAAGGTCACGCCCAAGGGTGAGACGCAACTGACACCGGAAGAAAAGCTGCTGCGGGCCATCTTCGGCGAGAAGGCATCCGACGTGAAAGACACCTCGCTGCGGGTTCCGTCTGGCATGTCCGGCACCGTAATCGACGTGCAGGTGTTCACGCGCGAGGGTATCGAGCGTGACAAGCGGGCGCAGACCATCATCGATGACGAGCTCAATCGTTACCGCAAGGACCTGACCGACCAGATGCGTATTGTTGAAACCGATGCGTTCGGACGTATCGAGCGGCTGCTGGTCAACAAGGTCGCCAATGGCGGTCCCAACAAGCTTGCCAAGGGTTCGAAGATCACCAAGGCCTATCTGGAAGAGCTGCTCTCGCCTTATGAGTGGTTCGACATCCGTCTGGCCAATGAAGACGCGGCCAAACAGCTCGAACAGCTTCGCGAGATTCTCGACAAGGCGCGGGTGGAGTTCGACGCCATGTTCGCCGAGAAGAAGAAGAAGCTGACCTCCGGTGACGAATTGCCTCCGGGTGTACAGAAGATGGTCAAGGTCTACCTGGCTGTGAAGCGTCGCTTGCAGCCTGGCGACAAGATGGCCGGACGGCACGGCAACAAGGGCGTGATTTCCAAGATCGTTCCCATCGAGGACATGCCGCACACGGCCGAAGGCACGCCGATGGACATCGTGCTCAATCCGCTGGGCGTTCCGTCCCGGATGAACGTCGGCCAGATTCTGGAGACGCACCTGGGCTGGGCAGCCAAGGGCCTTGGCGATCGCATCAACGACATGCTCAAGGCGCAGTCCAAGATTGCCGACCTGCGCAAGGCGCTGGAGCTGATCTACAACTCGAGCGGCACGCTGGAGAACATCGGCGAACTGACCGACGAAGAAGTTGTCGAGTTGTGTCAGCGGCTCAAGGACGGCGTGCCTTTTGCCACGCCGGTCTTCGACGGTGCGAACGAGGAAGAAATCAAGACCATGCTCAGCCTTGCCGGACTGCCCGATACCGGTCAGATCAAACTGATTGACGGGCGTAATGGCGAACCGTTCGACCAGCCGGTTACGGTGGGCTACATGCATGTGCTCAAGCTGCATCACCTGGTCGACGACAAGATGCACGCGCGATCCACTGGTCCGTACTCGCTTGTTACCCAGCAGCCGCTGGGCGGCAAGGCACAGTTCGGTGGCCAGCGTTTCGGTGAGATGGAGGTCTGGGCGCTGGAAGCCTACGGTGCTTCCTACACGCTGCAGGAGATGCTGACAGTGAAGTCCGATGACGTATCGGGCCGTACCAAGGTGTACGAGAACATCGTCAAGGGCGAGCACAAGATTGACGCCGGCATGCCGGAGTCGTTCAACGTGCTGGTGAAGGAGATTCGCTCGCTGGTGATCGATATTGATCTGGAGCGTCGCTGACGTTTCTCTCGTCATTCGCCAGTGAATCGATTACTGGCGAAACGATTGCCTACGGACTAACTACACGGAATTTTAAGGAGCAGACAATGAAAGCATTGCTCGACTTGTTCAAGCAGGTGACCCAGGAAGAGGAGTTTGACGCGATTCGCATCGGACTTGCCTCGCCGGACAAGATCCGGTCCTGGTCATATGGCGAGGTAAGAAAACCCGAAACCATCAACTATCGTACGTTCAAACCCGAGCGCGACGGCCTTTTCTGCGCCAAGATCTTTGGTCCGGTAAAGGACTACGAATGTCTGTGTGGCAAGTACAAGCGCCTCAAGCACCGTGGCGTGATCTGTGAGAAGTGCGGTGTCGAGGTCACTTTGTCGAAAGTGCGCCGCGAACGCATGGCACATATCGAACTGGCCTCGCCGGTAGCGCATATCTGGTTCCTCAAATCGCTGCCGTCACGTCTTGGCATGGTGCTCGATATTCCGCTGCGCGACATCGAGCGCGTTCTGTATTTCGAGGCATACGTCGTCACGCATCCAGGCATGACCCCACTCAAACGCGGTGAACTACTGTCGGAAGATAGCTACCTCGAAAAAGTCGAGGAGTTTGGTGACGAATTCTCCGCGGTGATGGGTGCCGAGGGCGTGCGCGAACTGCTGCGCAAACTCGACCTCAATGGTGAGATCGAAAAGCTGCGCGCTGAACTGGATGCGACCGACTCGGAAACGAAGATCAAGAAAATTGCCAAGCGGCTAAAGGTTCTCGAGGCTTTTCACAAGTCGGGAATCAAGCCCGAGTGGATGATCATGGAAGTGCTTCCGGTGCTGCCGCCGGACCTGCGTCCGCTGGTGCCGCTCGATGGCGGCCGTTTCGCTACGTCGGACCTGAACGATCTTTACCGTCGCGTGATCAACCGCAATAACCGCTTGAAGCGACTGCTTGAACTCAAGGCCCCTGAAATCATTGTGCGCAACGAAAAGCGCATGCTGCAGGAGGCCGTCGATTCGCTGCTCGACAATGGCCGCCGCGGCAAGGCGATGACCGGGGCGAACAAGCGCCCGCTCAAGTCGCTGGCCGACATGATCAAGGGCAAGGGCGGGCGTTTCCGCCAGAACCTGCTCGGCAAACGCGTCGACTACTCCGGTCGTTCCGTGATCGTGGTGGGCCCGCAGTTGAAACTGCACCAGTGTGGCTTGCCGAAGAAGATGGCGCTGGAGTTGTTCAAGCCGTTCATCTTCCACAAGCTCGAAGTGCTGGGCCTGGCGACCACCATCAAGGCTGCCAAGCGACTGGTCGAACAGGAAGTGCCGGAAGTGTGGGACATCCTCGAAGACGTGATTCGCGAGCACCCGGTGATGCTCAACCGCGCGCCGACGCTGCACAGACTTGGCATTCAGGCTTTTGAACCGGTTCTGATCGAGGGTAAGGCGATCCAGTTGCATCCGCTCGTGTGCGCCG
This sequence comes from Burkholderiales bacterium, assembly GCA_050050435.1. GTDB lineage: Bacteria > Pseudomonadota > Gammaproteobacteria > Burkholderiales > Eutrophovitaceae > SG8-40. The sequence goes on from JASFUE010000050.1 coordinate 14,283, forward strand.
CCTTCAATGCCGACTTCGACGGCGACCAGATGGCGGTACACGTACCGCTTTCACTCGAAGCGCAAATGGAAGCGCGCACCCTGATGCTGTCGTCGAACAACATCCTGTCGCCGGCCAATGGCGAGCCGATCATTGTGCCCTCCCAGGATATCGTGCTTGGCCTGTATTACATGACCCGCGAAAAGGTCGGAGCGCGTGGCGAAGGCATGGTTTTCAGCGACGTCAAGGAAGTCCAGCGTGCTTACGACAACGGCCAGGCTGATCTGCAGGCG
>JASFUE010000051.1:0-14150 GCA_050050435.1 Burkholderiales bacterium
ACCGCGGTGAGATGCTGGCAATTCATAAAAAATACCGAAAACTCAATATGTTTCTTGCTTCCGCCAGCATTCTTCTGGCGGCCGTCTCGGCAACCTTGCTGGTTTTGCTGTTGCGTTGACGCAACAGAATCGGAGCCTTGCCTCCGGTTCGTGACATTTAATCAAACCGTCACATTTGATCGCGACAATGCGCGGGTTCGCCGCTTTTGCGAGGCTTTGCTCTGGTACCGTCGACCCGGCGCCGGGGCCGGTGTAACCAATCAAATCTGTTCGTAGATCAGGAGATAGCGATGAAAGTAATCAGGGAAGCGAAGACGAAGAATCTCGTTCTCGCGGCTGCAATTTCCGCCGTGCTCGGTGGCATGGCTGCGCCGGCTCTGGCCGACGATCTCGCCGACACGCTTTATCAAAAGGGCGTGCTCACGGAAGAAGAGTACAACAAGCTGAAAGAGTCCAATGACAATGAGTTGGGCGGCGACTTCAAGGATGGTTTCAAGTGGAAGAGCAAGAACGGAGATTTTGGGATTCAATTGGCGGGCCGCGTGCAGTTTGATTACCGATCGTCGGATCTGCCGGACTCAAATGACGAATTCAACATCCCCCGTGCTTATCTGGGTGTAAAAGGGAAGTTCTACGAGAAGTGGAGTTACGAACTGACTTATAACTTTGCCAGGGACCGGGCCGAGTATGCGTACCTCAATTACAAATGGAGTGACGCATTACAAGCCAGGGCCGGTCTGTTCAAGTTCCCGTACGGATTTTCACAGCTGACCAGCTCCCGTTTCATTGACTTCATGGACCGTTCGTTTACCGAAGATTTCGAGCCGGGCAAGGATGAAGGCATAGCAATCTACGGTGAGCCGAAGAAGAATGTAATCTCCTACGCGTTGGGTTATTCGAACGGCGGTGGCGGTCGCAAGGACCCGCCTGATACTACCCAGAAAGACGTTATCGCCCGGGCTGCGGTGAACTTCGCCCCACTGGTCAATTTTGAGAAGGGTGTTTTGCATCTTGGTGTTGACTGGAGGGACGGTGCTTTCGATGTTTCCGGCACCGAATACGACCGTACTGCGACCGGCCTGGAGGGAGTCGCTGCTTATGGTCCGTTCAAGCTTCAGAGTGAGTACCAGACTATCGATCTTTCGACCGACACTGCCGCCAACCCGGACTTTAATGTCTACTACGTGAATGCAATGTGGTTGATCACCGGCGAGCAGTACGTGGACAGCTACTCGATCAATGGCATGAAAGCGATCAAACCATTGAAGCCGCTGCATGCCGGCGGAATGGGCGCGTGGGAACTGGGTTTTCAGTATGCCGATCTTGACGCGGACCAGTCTCAAGCCGGTGACAACAACGTCAAGAGCACGACTGTTGGTATCAAATGGATCCCGGAAACGCAAATCCGTTTCCTGCTGAACTGGGTGCAGAACGATTTCGAAAACCCGATTACCGTCAACGGCGAATCTGTTGACAAGGAAAACCAGATCAACGCCCGACTTCAGGTCTACTTCTGATCTCCCGGGAAACTTTCCGAAGCGAGACCTGTCTCAAAAACAGCTTAAGCCGGTTAATTTGTGGCCGCGAGATGATCCTCGCGGCCATTTTTTTGCTGCAATTGACTGGCTTGGCTGCCATCCATTTAGAATTGCCGCTTCGTGCAGCGGGCGGTCTATGGCTCTCCTTGAAATCCGTAATGTCACCCGGTGCTTTGGCAACGTCCCGGCGCTCAACGACGTCAGCCTCAGTATCGAAGCCGGCGAGTTCTTTACGCTCCTCGGTCCGTCCGGTTGCGGCAAGACCACGCTGTTGCGCGTGGTGGCCGGTTTTGACAGGGCCGACATGGGCAGTGTCGTGCTCGACGGCAAGGACATGTCGGGCATTGCGCCCGAAGCGCGCAACGTTCATACGGTTTTCCAGAGTTACGCGTTGTTTCCGCACATGCGGGTCGAGGACAATGTTGCCTTCCCCTTGCGCATGGCGAATGTGCCGCCCGCGCAGGTAAGACAACGGGTCGAAGCCGCGCTCCAGGACGTCCATCTGAGCGGTATGGGCAAGCGTTTTCCAGGTGAGCTTTCCGGTGGCCAGCGCCAAAGGGTAGCAGTGGCGCGGGCGCTGATCAGTCGTCCAAGGTTGCTGCTGCTCGACGAACCGCTGGCTGCACTGGACGCCAAGCTCAGGGAGCGCGTCCAGCTCGAACTGATCAACCTGCAGAAGGAGATCGGAATTACCTTCATCTACGTCACCCATGACCAGAGCGAGGCGCTGGCATTGTCCGACCGTATTGCCGTGATGAACGACGGTCATGTCGAACAGGTGGATGCGCCGTCACGCGTTTACGAATTTCCAAAAAACCGTTTTGTTGCCGACTTTGTCGGCCATTGCAACTTGTTGGAAGGCGAGACGGTTGGCCGCGAAGACGCGAACATGATGGTGGCGCTCGCCAACATCGGCGATGCACGGGTGGCGGGCCCGGAGAACCTGATCGCAGGTGCCCGTGGCGTCCTGGCACTGCGGCCCGAAAAGGTTGCCATCGGACATTCGTTGACCAATGATCCGGCCATGAACGTTTTCAGCGGGCGCGTGCGCGATCATCTTTTTCGCGGTGACGTTACCGTATACGTCGTGGAGGTCGACGGCGGCGGCAGGCTCGAGGCGTTGCGACCCAATGATCGATCCGGACGCGCAACGTTTTATGAGGCCGGCGACGAAGTCAAGGTCGGCTGGCGTTTTGACGCCGGACACTTTCTGTTCGACTGAGGCGAGCGACCATGTTCAGGCGCTGGAGCAAATGGTTCATCAGTGGCCCGCCGCTGCTCTACCTCGTTGTCTTCTTTGCCATTCCGACGTTGATCATGCTGGTGGCTTCATTCCGCCACGCCGGACCCTGGGGTGGCCTGGCACCGCTGCTCGATCATGACGCGGGCGGCTGGCGGCTCGATCTGACTCTGGACAACTACCGTCGGGTGTTCGCCGATCTGCTCTACGTGCGCCTGTTTGTCCGGTCCTTCGTCTACGCACTGGTGACAACGGTTCTGTGTCTGCTGATGGCCTATCCCCTCTCGATGTTCATCGCGCGTAGCCCCAGGCGTTACCGGGATTTGCTGGTGCTGCTGGTGATCCTGCCGTTCTGGAGCAATTTCCTGATTCGCATCTATGCCTGGATCGTGATTCTCGGTCCGCAGTCGGTCTTCGTGGGCGCGCTCAACAGCGCGCTTGAAATCGTCGGGCTCGGTCCGGTGCGATTGCTGTACACGCCGGTCGCGGTGGTGATTGGGCTGGTGTACGTACACCTGCCTTTCATGATCCTGCCGCTGTACGCGACGCTGGAGAAGCTCGACCCGGCACTGCTCGATGCCGCGCAGGACCTCGGCGCCGGTGCCTGGAACCGTTTTCGGCACGTGATATTCCCGCTGTCGTTGCCGGGCGTGTACGCCGGCGCGGCACTGGTGTTCATTCCGGCATTTGGCATTTTCGCTATTCCCGATCTGCTTGGCGGTACCGGTGCCACCATGATCGGCAACGTGATCAAGCAGCAGTTTCTGGACAGCCGCGACTGGCCGTTCGGCTCGGTGCTCTCGGCCGTACTAACGGTGCTTGCCGTTGCCATTGCCGGCGCTGTGGCAATGATCGCGCGGAGGTCGCGCCCATGAAACGCGCACCATGGTTGAAGCTGGCCGCTGCCGCCGTCTATTTCTTTCTGTACGTACCGCTGCTGATCGTGGTTGTGTATTCATTCAACGATTCAAGCATGAACGCGCAATGGGTCGGCTTTACCTTCAAATGGTATGACAAGCTGTTTCACAACCAGCAGATGCTCACGGCAGCGCTGAACTCGCTGATTATTGCGTTGACCGCGAGCGCGATATCTACCGTGCTGGGAACGATGGCCGGTTACGCCATGTACCGTTTTCGGCCGAAACTGTTACCGGCAATGGTAGTCGCACCAATCGCCGTTCCCGAGATTCTGGTTGGCGTATCGTTGTTGCTGTTCTTTGTGCTGCTCAACTTCACTCTGGGAATGGTTTCGATTGTGCTGGCGCATATTTCGTTCTGTATCGGTTTTGTGGCAATTGTCGTACGAGCGCGCTTGGCCGGACTGGACGACAGCCTGATCGAGGCAGCGCGCGACCTGGGCGCCACCCCCTGGCAGGCGTTTCGCAAAGTCACGCTGCCATTGATTGCACCCGGTGTCATTGCCGGCGCGCTGATGGCTTTCACGTTGTCTATCGATGATTTCGTGATCACCTTTTTCACTGCGGGCCCCGACTCGCGCACGCTCCCCCTGGTCATCTACACGATGGTCAAGATTACCGTGACGCCCGAAATCAATGCCGTATCGACGTTGTTGATGTTGTTGACCCTGTTCTTGATTGTGATTGCGACCAGGCTGGTGCCGGGTGTGTTCAAGGCACGCTGATCCTCGGTGGCGAGAGCCCTGTAGTCGCGTTGTTACATCCTTGATGAAGTGCCTGAAGGGAACGCTGAAATGAGACGAGTTACAAGTTTGTTTCTGGGGCTGATGGTCGCCATCGGTCTGGGCGGGTGCGCCGAGAAAGAAGACGTGCTGCATCTGTATAACTGGAACCAGTACATCGCGCCACAGACCGTGGAGCGATTCGAGGAATCCTGCGCATGCCTGGTCGAGCAATCTTTCTACGCCGACAATTCGGAGCTGATGGCAAAGATTACCGGCGGTGCCAAAGGCTATGACGTGCTGATTCCGACGTCGAACTACATCTCCGATCTGGCGCAAGGCGGCTTTCTGCAACCGCTCGACAAGGAAAAGCTGCCCAACCTGAAAAACATTGCACCGGTTTACCTGGATACGCCGTTCGATCCGGGCAATGTCTATTCCGCGCCCTACGCCTACACCGTGACCATGCTTGGGTATAACGATCAGGCGATGCGTGATGCGGGGATAACAGTCGATTCGTGGGCGGCGATTTTCGATCCGGACATTCTCGAAAAGATCAAGGGGCGGGTCACGGTTCTGGACAGTCCCGACGAACTCATGGCGGCCGCACTGAAGTATCTGGGATATTCGGTCAATGATCGCGACCCGCAGCATTGGGAGCAGGCCAGAGATGTCATCCTGAAGGCCAAGCCGTACTGGGCTGCGTTCAAGGCATCGGGTTATATCGAACTGCTCGCCGCCGGGGACATTGTGCTCGCCCACGGTTATTCGAGCGATATCTTTCTGGCCGATCAGGGCGCGCAGGAAGCGGGCAAGGATTTCCGTGTTCGACACGCCATGCCCGTTGAAGGTGCCGTGCTGGCGCTCGATGCGATGGTCATCAGCAAGGATGCACCGCGCCCGGACCTGGCCTTGCAGTTCATGAATTTCATGCTCGATGGGCAGAACTCGGCCGAGCTGACCAACATGCTCGGCACCGGTAATCCGAATATGGCGGCGATGCAGTTCATCACGCCGGAAATCCGGTCGATGAAAGAAGTGTTTCCGGATGAACAAACCGCGCGAAAACTCGAGATGCTCAAACCGATGAACACGCAGGAGCGAAGCCTGCTCAACCGCCTCTGGACCGAGATCAAGGCTGGCTGACGCATCGCGCGTCCAAACGGCGAAGGGTCGCCGGATTTGAGCATGTCTTATGCGCGTACTGACCGGATCGCGCTCAGGCTGCGCTCGCGAAGGTGCTGCGCATGGTCTCCAGGAAGCGATCCAGCTCGGCCTCTGGCAGCAAGTCGATGCCCGCAGCGCCTTCGCGACCACCGCCGGAATGAAAGGCGCGGGCAACCGCAGCCGCTCCAAGCGGCTTTGCCACGGGGGCGCGAATGCTTACCAGGTAACCGCCGGGTCGGGTGACCAGAACGGCGTGAGCGCAGTGCGCGTCCTTGCGGGCCAGCCCGTTAGCGTAGACGCCGACAACGCGCCGGCTCCAGCTCGCATTCGGCAGCACCGCGAAAGCGCAACCCGGTGCGATTGGTTGCAGCTTGATTGCGTTGGCGCTTTCAAGATCGCTGTGCATGCGCTGCCTGAGCGCATCAAAGATGTCACTGGCGCTTATGAACTCGCGCGGGTCAGTGAACGGCAGCATGTGTTCAGGCAGTTCAGTGGGCGAATACAGCAGATCATCGATGCTTTCGCCATACGCGTTGTAATTCAGACAGGTCCCGAGCTCGCGCAGCAGTCCTGTTTCCGCTTCGTTGAGACCAGCGTCCCTGGCCAGTTTTGTTGCCGCTTGTATGAGGTTGTCGCCAAAGGCCGCAACGATGGCCCATTCGCGGAATCGGCCCTTGAGGTGACGGTTCACCAGCAAGCTGCTGCACACTTGCGGATCTGTGTCGATATGAGGCGTAAACGCGGGATGCTGCGGAATTTCGCCCGGAAAATGGTGGTCGAACCAGGTAACCTGAGCGCCTTGTTGCAGCGCGCGTTGCAGCGCGGCGCGATTGGCATCGAGTGAAATATCTGCGACAACGATAGTGTCGCCGTCCCGGGCGTCTACCCGCTCGAGCAAACAGATGTCACGTTTGACGCCGCTAACCCGAGTGCTCTCACGCGGTGTCGTCAGTCGAAGTTGCAGTAATGCGCACAGACCGTCAGCATCACCGTTGTAGACATCATAGAATTTCACGGGTTGCGGTTTCTTTGGGCTGGGTCAGACTGATATTGAAGGTTCCGCACGGTGTTATACGGGCAGATATGGTGACATGATCGACGATCTCGGCACTCCGGAAGGAATGTTTGCGCGCCGCTCGCGGCTGATAGGTTACCTGACGGTAACCTACCTCGCGCTGATGGTCTACACCAGCCTGCACCCGTTTACCGAGTGGCGTGCACCGGCCCAGGAGGTGCGCATATTCCTCACTGCGCCATGGCCGGCATTCTTTACCTGGACCGACCTGATCATCAACGTGCTCGCCTATGTTCCGGCCGGAGCCCTGCTGACACTGGTGCTGGTGCCGTTTCTGCGCCCTGTTGCTGCGGCAACGGTGGCAACGATCGCCGCGGTGCTGTTGAGTCTGACGATCGAAATCATTCAGGTATTCCTGCCGGGGCGAATTCCGTCCAATGCGGACCTGTTGTGCAACGCCATTGGTGCCATTACCGGCGCCACGCTCGCTGCGGCATTTGGCGGGCGCGGCATTCTTTCAGGCCGGCTCTATCGTCTGCGCCAGCGTTACTTCTATCCGGGCCGGGCGGTGGATCTGTGTTTTCTGCTGCTGGCACTTTGGCTGGTGACCCAGTTGAGCGCGGATATTCGTCTGTTCGGCAATGGTGACATTCGCCACGTATTGCAGATGCTGCCGGTTGTCGGTTACAGCCCGCGCGCCTATGCGGTACTGGAAGCGGCGATTGCCTGCCTGGGTTTCTGCGGCGTTGCCCTGATGCTGACCATGGTGTCGCGCACACGCCACGGCGCGGTAGTGTCGGTGTTCGTGTTGATGCTCATTGCGCTGTCCCTGAAGACCCTGGCAGCAGGCATGCTGTTCAAGTCCGGCGACTCGACGCTGTGGATTGCGCCGGGGGCAATATGGGGCCTGGCGCTCGGTGCCGGACTGTGGCTGATTCTGATCGGCGCACCCGTTTCGCTGCAGGTTGCCGTTGCCACCACCTTCATCGCCCTGTCGCTGGCCCTGGTCAACGCGGCGCCACAGAATCCATACCTGGATGCAGCCTTGCGCATCGCCAGGTATGGGCATTATTCGAGCCTGATCGACTTGACCAACGTCATCTCCAGCGTATGGCCGTTTGCGGCCATTGCGTTCCTGACTTACGTTGGATACCGGCTGCGTTGAGCCTGTGCGGGCGAAATGCTGCCTGACGGCTCCGCTATAATCGTTGCCTTTCTTCCTCGCAATTGCCGGAACGAACCGCATTGGCGAGGTTCGGGCGCGCGTAGCGCGAACGGTTTACGCCGTCAGTTTTTCAGTAGTCCGTCAAAGGTGAGTGCCGGTGAATTATTACAAGCGTCACGTTTTCTTCTGTTGCAACCAGCGCGATGATGGCCGTTGCTCCTGCAACGACAAGGGTTCGCAGGCGATGCGCGACTATGCCAAGGGGCGGATCAAGGAGCTCGGTCTGGCTGGCAAGGGCAGTGTGCGGATCAATCAGGCCGGTTGTCTGGATCGCTGTGAGGAAGGCCCGGTCCTCGTCATTTACCCGGAGGCGGTCTGGTACACCTACGTTGACCAGGAAGACGTCGATGAAATCATCGACAAGCACGTGGTCAATGGTGTCATCGTCAAGCGCTTGCAGATTTGAGAAACCGCTCCAATCAGAAAGTCCACATTGACGGACCGGCTGGTACGCTCGAGCTGATCGTCACCGATCCGGGCGAAGACCGGCGCGGCTACGCAGTCATTGCGCACCCGCATCCGCTGCACGGCGGCACGATGGAGAACAAGGTGGTGCAGACACTCGCCAAGTCATTTCATGCTCTGGGTTACGCGGCCGTGCGCTTTAACTTCCGGGGGGTCGGCGACAGCGATGGCGTGTTCGACGACGGCCGTGGTGAGCTGGACGATTTGCTTGCCGTCGAACACTACGCGCAAGAGCGCTTCGGCAGTGTAGAGAAAGTGCTGGCCGGCTTTTCGTTTGGCAGCTTTGTCGCTGCAGTCGCTGCGGCCCGGATCGCGCCGCGCCATCTGGTCCTGATTGCGCCGGCAGTAGGACGTTTCCCGATCGCTGAAGTGCCGGAAGACACGTTGGTCGTTCATGGCGAGGAGGACGATCTCGTATTATTCACCGACGTGCTGGACTGGGCGCGTCCGCAGAAGCTACCGGTGGTGGTTTTCCCGGGTGCAGGGCATTTTTTCCACGGTGCGCTGATCGAATTGCAGAAAGTGGTCGTGCGTCATTGCCGGGACTGAGCGCGGCACCCGCCAACGTTTGCACCGGGTGCTCGCTGTTGTTGCAGGTGGGGCGCTTAACCAGTCGGGGAACACAAAATGCTGATCGTCAAATCGCTGCATATCATTTTCATGGTGACCTGGTTCGCCGGCCTGTTCTATTTGCCGCGCCTGTTTGTGTATCACGCGATGTCAGATGATCGCGCCAGCATCGACCGGTTCAAGATCATGGAACGCAAACTGTTTTTCGGAATCATGACGCCGGGCGGCATTCTCACCATTGCCTCGGGACTGTGGCTATGGCTGGGTTGGGGGTTTTATGGCGGTTGGTTGCATGCAAAGCTGGTGCTGGTGCTGTTGCTCGTGGGCTATCACCTATGGTGCGGCAAGCTGCTTGTCGATTTCCGGCGAGGCAGCAACCGTCACAGCCATGTGTGGTTTCGATGGTTCAACGAGTTTCCCGTGCTGATACTTTTTGGAGTCGTGTTCCTGGTTGTGCTCAAGCCGTTCTAGCGATGGCACCCCGCCTGCCGTTCTGGCTTGCAGCGACAGTATTGGCGTTGTGCCTGGCGTGCGCTCATGCGGCAGAGAACGCGCAAGCCTATCTGCTGGTGCAGATTTGTTTCGTCAGCGATTTTGCACAGCACGACGGCAAGTCGGTTTTCCGGCGTCTGAAACGCGGTGCCTTGCTGCAATTGGTGCGCGAGCCGGATAATGAGCAGGATGGCAACGCGGTTCGCGTCGAATGGCAGGGCCATTGGCTCGGTTATCTGCCTGCCAGCGTCAATGCCGGCATTGCGCGGCAGCTGGACTTTGGCAACCGTTTGCGCGCGCGCATTACCCGTTTGAGCCGGCATCGCGATCCGGACCGGCGTGTCGAGATTGAGATCATTGCGCCGCTCTGAAGCGGTGTGAGTTGTCCCCCGTGCGGCGCTTGTGCGCGGGCCGGCAAAGGCCGGCCAACCTGGCAGTTTCAGACGATGTTCAGGTGGTCGAGACCGGAAGACATGTCCTTGTCCTGCGCTTCCTTGCCATGGAGTTTGATCTGCAGGCGCAGTTCGTTCATGGAGTCGGCGTTGCGCATGGCGTCTTCGTACGAGATCAGGCCGGACTCATAGAGTTCGAACAAGGCCTGGTCAAAAGTCTGCATGCCCAGTTCGCGCGACTTGGCCATGATCTCTTTGATTTCGTGAACCTCGCCCTTGAAGATCAGGTCCGAAATCAGCGGCGTGTTCAGCAATATCTCGATCGCGGCGGCTCGCCCTTTCCGGTCTTTCCTGGGAATCAGGCGCTGCGAAATCATCCCCTTGAGGTTGAGCGACAAGTCCATCAGCAACTGCGCCCGACGTTCTTCGGGGAAGAAGTTGATAATGCGATCCAGCGCCTGGTTGGAACTGTTGGCGTGCAGAGTACCCATGCAAAGGTGCCCGGTCTCGGCAAACGAAATCGCGTGATCCATCGTTTCGCGGTCGCGAATCTCGCCGATGAGAATGACATCGGGTGCCTGGCGCAAGGTATTCTTCAGTGCGGCTTCCCAAGACTCGGTGTCCACGCCGATTTCGCGCTGGGTGACCAGACAATTCTTGTGCTCGTGCACGTATTCGATGGGGTCCTCGATCGTAATGATGTGGCCGTAGCTGTTTTCATTGCGATAACCGAGCATTGCCGCCAGCGTCGTCGATTTACCGGAGCCAGTGGCGCCGACAACGATGACCAGGCCGCGTTTTGACATCACTACATCCTTGAGCACCGAGGGCAGGCCCAGGTCCTCGATCTTCGGAATTGCCGTGGTGATGGTTCGCAGTACCAGCCCGACCCGCGACTGCTGCACAAACGCGTTGACACGAAAACGACCGATTCCCGGCGGGCTGATAGCGAAATTACATTCATTCGACGCTTCGAATTCCTGCGCTTGTTTGTCGTTCATCAGCGAGCGCGCAAGTTCCTGGGTATGTTGTGGCGTAAGGCTCTGGTTCGATACCGGTGTCATTTTTCCGTCCAGTTTGAATGCTGGCGGAAATCCTGCGGTGATGAACAGGTCCGAAGCGTCCTTGGCTACCATCGCCCGAAGCAGATCGTGAATAAATTTGACTGACTGGTCGCGTTCCATTTGTCTTTCCTGAGGTTCGTTTGGTCGCCGGAATCAGGATTTACATGAAGTTGTCTTTGTTCGCGGCTTTGGCCCGACCTTCTTCCTTGCTGATGACATTACGCTTGACCAGATCGGAAAGGTTCTGGTCAAGTGTCTGCATACCGATGCTCTGGCCGGTCTGGATCGCCGAGTACATCTGGGCGACCTTGGCTTCGCGAATCAGGTTTCGAATGGCTGGCGTGCCGATCATTATTTCATGCGCAGCCACGCGGCCCTGCCCGTCTTTCGTCTTGCACAGCGTTTGCGAGATTACCGCACGCAGACTTTCCGAGAGCATTGCCCGTATCATTTCCTTCTCGGCCGCAGGGAACACGTCGATGACGCGGTCCACGGTCTTTGCCGCGGAACTGGTGTGCAGTGTTCCGAACACCAGGTGACCGGTTTCCGCTGCCGTCATGGCCAGGCGAATCGTTTCCAGGTCACGCATCTCGCCAACCAGGATCACGTCAGGGTCTTCACGCAGCGCCGAACGCAGCGCGTTGTTGAATGAAAGTGTGTGGGGACCGACTTCACGCTGGTTGATCAGCGACTTTTTGCTCTCATGGACAAATTCGATCGGGTCTTCGATTGTCAGGATGTGGCCATGGTCATTTTCGTTGATATGGTTGACCATGCCGGCGAGTGTTGTTGACTTGCCTGAGCCGGTCGGGCCGGTTACGAGCACGATTCCGCGCGGGTATTCGCAAATATCCTGGAAAATTTGCGGTGCCTTCAGGTCTTCAAGCGACAGGACCTTGGAGGGAATGGTCCGCATGACCGCGCCGGCCCCGCGCTGTTGCACGAAAGCGTTAACCCGGAAACGGGCCAGATTCGGGATCGCAAAGGAGAAATCGACCTCCAGGTTCTCCTCATAGAACTTGCGCTGACCGTCGTTCATGATGTCGTACACCATCGCGTGTACGTCCTTGTGTTCCATGGGAGGCAGATTTATGCGCCTTACGTCACCATGTACGCGGATCATGGGTGGCAGACCCGCTGAAAGGTGCAAGTCGGAGGCGTTGTTCTTCACGGAGAATGCAAGCAGTTCGGCTATGTCCATCGCTGTCAGCTCATTTCTTGAAGGAAAGATCCAGACCAGATCACAATAGTGTCAAAAGCACGTTACTTCTTTAAAATTCAATTATTTATGCGAAAAGCGCAAATTCCTCATGAGTACCATCGCCTCTCGCCTGCAAGCTGTTCACGACCGTATTCGGGCCGCCGCTGAGGCCGCGGGCCGACCGCCAGGGGCAGTTCGGCTGATTGCGGTCAGCAAGACATTTCCCCCCGAGGCCGTGCGCGAGGCCGCTCAGGCAGGCCAGCGCGCCTTTGGGGAGAACTATCTACAGGAAGCACAGAGCAAGATCGAGGCCCTGTCTGGGCTCGGTCTGGAGTGGCATTTCATCGGCCCGATCCAGAGCAACAAGACCCGGGCCATCGCACAGGCGTTTTCCTGGGCCCATTCGGTGGATCGGCTGAGGTTGGCTGAGCGGCTTTCGGCGGCCCGGCCCGCGCAGATGGCACCCTTGCAAATCTGTATCCAGGTCAATGTCAGTGGCGAGCAGACCAAAAGTGGCTGCCATCCTGATCAGGTTGTCGATCTGGCTATTGCTGCCGCCCGTTTGCCGGGACTGCGGCTCAGGGGCCTGATGGCCATTCCCGAGCCGACGCCGGATAACCAGCGCCAGCGCCAGCGCTTCGCGCTGTTGCGCCAGACTTGCGAGGATTTGCGCGCACGCGGGCTGGAACTGGACACATTATCGATGGGGATGTCTGACGATCTGGAGGCGGCCATTGCCGAAGGAGCGACGATGGTGAGGGTCGGGCGGGCGATCTTCGGTGCCCGCGAGCGCCGCTGATCTGCCTGGGCCCCGGGCCTGTGCGCGGCCGGTGCGTGCCATAGTGGCAAAATTTGCCGGGACGGCATGCATGCGTACCGGCGGCGCTCGACGCAGGCATGGCGCGGACGATACACTCCGATAGCCCGGCGAATCCATCAGCTCGACGATAAGACCGGGGAACGCAACAATCGGGTCGGTGATTCGCGCGACAGGGCGATCCTGAAATCTTGCGTGGCAAGGGTATATAACGAGTGCAACAGCATCCGGGTATTTCGTGAAAATTGTTTTTGTAGGCGCTGGCAATATGGCTGCAGCTTTGATCGGCGGCATGTTGCAACAAGGTACATCCAGAGCCGACGTTTGCGTGATTGATGTATTGGCGCCGGCACGCAATCGCTTTGAAGAGATGGGAATCGCTGCGCATGCGCAGTGGGCTGCCGGGACGCATGCCGACGTCGTTGTGTTCGCGGTCAAACCCCAGCATATGCAACAGGCAGTTACACATGTCAGTGCACACTGCAGCCAGGCGTTGGTCGTCAGCATTGCGGCCGGTATCCGCTGTGCCGATATTGCGCGCTGGCTCGACGGGCATGGCCGCATCGTTCGAGTGATGCCAAACACGCCGGCACTGGTCGGTGCAGGCGTGTCGGGGTTGTTTGCAACGCCCGGAGCCGATGCCGCCGATCGGCAGACGGCGGAAAAGATACTCTCCGCCGCCGGCAAGGTCATCTGGTTCGAGCGCGAGAACATGCTCGATGCTGTTACCGCGGTCTCGGGTAGCGGGCCGGGCTATGTGTTCTATTTCATCGAAGCTCTCGAAGAAGCAGCGCTGGCGCTCGGGCTTGATGCACAGGCTTCGCGAGTACTGGCGATTGAGACCTTCGCCGGGGCAGCGAAACTGGCCGCCAACAGCCCGGACGAGCCTGCCGTGTTGCGTGCGAAAGTGACATCCAAGGGCGGGACTACGGAAAGCGCCATCAACTATATGCAAGGCAAGGAAATTAAACGACATATTGTCGAAGCCGTGCTGCAGGCTGAAAAGCGCGCGCGCGAGCTGGGTGATTCGTTTGGAGACGGGTAATCGAATGGAAATACGTACATGAACCAGGCGCTGGTTTTCTTGCTCGAGACGTTCGTCGGCTTGTTCGTGCTCGCATTGCTGCTGCGGTTTTTTCTGCAGACAGTTCGCGCGCCAATTCACAATCCGCTTTCGCGTTTCGTTGGCGCTCTGACGGACTTTGTCGTGCGCCCGGCGCGCCGTGTCATCCCCGGATTGTGGGGCTATGATCTTTCGAGTCTCGTTCTGGCCTGGCTGCTGCAGTTGGCGCTGATTGCCGCCGTGCTGTTGGCCAGGGGTTTTG
>JASFUE010000052.1:0-14039 GCA_050050435.1 Burkholderiales bacterium
CAACGCACAGGTGTGGGGCCGCAGCGGCACCACGCCCTTCGTGCGCTGGGGTAACTACGCTTTCCTGGCGCTGGCTGCGGCGATGATCGCAATCACCGTGCTAATGGCGCAGCGAACCCGGCGGCAAAAATCCTGACTGGCATGCCGGCGCATCGCGCGCATGCCGTGCACGGCGGCCGATGCCAGCTTGCCAGGAAAAACCTGATGTGAATCAAAACGCCCGCTGGCGGATAAGCGGTATAGTTTTCTGGTGGCATCGAGGATGCCGGTTCACCGTATCAATCCGAGCCCGAGGAGTCTGCCATGACCGGAAATCTTTCATTCACCCGCCTGGTCGCTGTCGCGGCACTGCTGTTGGCCAGCGCCGTCGGCACCAATGCTGTCAGGGCAGAGGAACCGATTGTTGTCGACACGGAATTTGTCGAGCAAGCAATCGACCGTGGTGCGCTGGTGTGGGATGTGCGCAGTCAGAATGTGTATCTGCGCGGACATATCCCGGGCGCAGTCAATATCGGCAGCGTGGGCGACGTTTTGCGTGACAGCCGCACCGAGGACTATATCGCCATCGAGGATATCGAGCGCATTCTTGGCGAAGCCGGTATCGATGGCAAGCGCGAAATCATCGCCTACGGCAGCAAGGCCCGCCCCGGCGCCTATTTCGCCTGGGTCACTCTGAGTTATCTGGGCGTGGATAACGTCCGTGTCTATCACGGTGGCATCGACGACTGGAAAGCCGCCGGCAAACCCCTGGCAAGCGACCTGGTGGTACCGACGCCGGTAACGTTCACTGCCAGACCCGACCCCGACCAGCTCATCACCACCGCGGAAGTCATCAGCAAACTGGGCGATCCTTCGGTACAGATCGTCGACGCGCGCACTGGCAACGAATACCTGGGTGAAGACATTCGCGCATTGCGCGGTGGCCATATCCCCGGTGCCGTCAATATTCCCTACCAGAGCAACTGGATCGACCCGGACACCCCGCGCAAGCTGGCGCGCCGAAAAGTGTCCAACAAGGACGGCATGAATCTCAAGCCGCGCGAAGCCCTGAACGCGATGTATGCGCAGCTCGACAAGGACAAGGAGACCATTGTCTATTGCCAGAGTGGATCACGCGCCTCCGAATCGGTGGTCATCCTGCGCGAACTCGGGTTCACAAAGGTACGCGTCTACGACGCCTCCTGGCTGGGCTATGGCAACACCTTCGAGGCACCGGCGGAAAACGTCAGCTATTTCAGCGTCGGCCGCGTCAACAGGACGATGCGCTCACTGCAGATGCAGATCGACATACTGCAGGACGAGATCGAAACGCTGAAAGCGCAGCAGAAGAAGCCTTAACCCGCGCGTCGTGTTCGTGTTCGTGCAACAGCCCCCAAGGTTGCGCATGCACGGACGCCTCCCCTACACACGTTTAATAGGCTGTTGAAAAACGTCGCGAGCGGCCTTCAGACGGGTGCACACTGTTTTGATAGAAACAGTGCGCAGGAACCGGAGTGTACACGGGCAGTACATGAGGGCGAGAGCGAAAGTGGCGCGGCACTGGCGCGCCCGCTCGCAGCGCCCGGCGACTGCGATCGGCGGGCCGGGCCACCGCAAGTGGGCAAGCACCGCGCAAGCCCGGATCAGGGGCGCGCAGTAGTCTTTCAACAGCCTGCTAAGCCATGGATGTCTAATTCATAGTCGTCTAACCAACTGCGAAACCCGGTAAAATTCAGGACTTCCCGCAAGCCCTGAATTTTCAACCGCTTCTCGCATGAACTCTTCTTTTCAGAACATCATTCTCACGCTTCAGCAGTTCTGGGGCGAAAAGGGATGCGCCATCCTGCAGCCCTATGACATGGAGGTCGGGGCCGGCACCTTCCATACCGCCACCTTTCTGCGCGCGCTCGGTCCCGAGCCCTGGGAAGCCGCCTATGTGCAGCCTTCGCGCCGCCCCAAGGACGGGCGTTACGGGGAAAATCCCAACCGCCTGCAACACTATTACCAGTTCCAGGTCGTGCTCAAACCCTCGCCGGGTGACATTCTCGATCTGTATATCGAATCGCTGATCGCCATCGGCATCGACCCGAAGCAGCACGACGTGCGGTTCGTCGAAGATGACTGGGAATCGCCCACGCTTGGTGCCTGGGGCCTGGGATGGGAAGTCTGGCTCAACGGCATGGAAATTACCCAGTTCACCTATTTCCAGGAAGTCGGTGGCATCGCATGCCGGCCGGTGACGGGAGAAATCACCTACGGCCTCGAACGTCTCGCAATGTATTTGCAGGGCAAGGAAAGTGTATTTGACCTCGAATGGGCGCCCGGCATTTCCTATCGTGACGTCTATCACCAGAACGAAGTCGAACAGTCACGCTATAACTTCGAGTCAGCGAATACCGAAATGCTATTCCAGCATTTTGTGCAATACGAGAGCGAGGCGAAGCGGCTGTTCGAAGCAAGGCTTGCCTTGCCCGGCTACGAAATGGTGCTCAGGTGCTCCCACACCTTCAACCTTCTCGATGCGCGCGGCGCCATTTCCGTCACCGAGCGTGCGGCCTATATCGGCCGCGTGCGCGCACTGGCGAAGCTGGCAGCCCAGGCCTACTACGCATCGCGGCGCGATTGTGGTTTCGAGCGTGCCGATGACGCTGCCGTCGAGGCTTTCGTGCCCACTGACGACTTGCCGGATGTCCTCGCACTGCGGCGATCGGCCAGTGCCCCGGCAGGAGCGACCCGATGACGCAAACACTGCTGGTCGAACTGTTCACCGAGGAACTGCCGCCGCGGGCTCTGAAGCAACTCGGCAGTGCATTTGCGAGCGAGCTGCAAAAGCAACTCGCTCAACGCGATTTGCTGGATCCGGGACATGACCTGATCTGGTACGCCACGCCGCGCCGGCTGGCCGCGCGGATCAGCAACGTGCGTGACAAAGCGCCGGACAAGGCGTTCGAAGAGAAACTGGTTCCGACCAGGGTCGGGCTGGACAAGGACGGCAAGGCAACCGCGGCGCTGCTCAAGAGACTCAACGCCTTCGGACGCGACGAATCCGCCGTCAAGGACATCGTACGGCGCGATGACGGCAAGCTGGAAATGCTCTTCCTGCCCTCGATGGCGTCGGGGCAGTCGATACAGGTTGGTCTCGAAGCGGCACTGGAACAAGCGATCGATCGCCTGCCCATTCCCAAGGTCATGACCTATCAGATCGCCGGCGGAACAGAGAGCGTCAAATTCGTGCGCCCGGCACATGGACTGGTCGCACTGTGGGGCAAGCAGACACTGCCAGTGACAGCCCTGGGGCTGGTAGCGGGAAATACCACGCACGGCCATCGTTTTCTCGGTGAAGCCGATATCAGCCTGGCGCATGCTGATGATTACGAGGCGGCGTTGCGGGACAAAGGCAAGGTCATTGCCGGCTTCGATGAGCGGCGCCAGGTCATCGAACAGCAGTTGCGCAAACAGGCGGAGGACCTTGGCAGCGCGCTGGATTATGACGACGCCCTGCTCGACGAAGTCACCGCGCTGGTGGAATGGCCGGTGGTTTACGCGGCCGACTTCGACCGGGAGTTTCTCTCGGTGCCGCAGGAATGCCTGATCCTGACCATGCGCACCAACCAGAAATATTTCCCGCTATTCGACGACAAGGGCAAGCTCACCGAACGTTTCCTGCTGGTCAGCAACATGGAAGTAGCCGATCCCGCCAACATCATCAACGGTAACCGCCGGGTGGTGCGCCCACGCCTTGCCGATGCGCAGTTCTTCTACGACACCGATCGCAAGACCAAACTGGAATCCCAGGTAAACAAGCTGGGCAGCGTCGTGTATCACAACCGGCTGGGCACCCAGCTCGAACGCATCGAGCGCATCTGCAAACTGGCGGGCTCAATTGCCGGAAAACTCAAGGCCGATGTCGATTTGGCCGAGCGCGCCGCGTGGCTGTGCAAGGCCGATCTGGTGTCCGAAATGGTCGGCGAATTCCCGGAGTTACAGGGCGTGATGGGGCGCTACTACGCCATAAATGACGGCGAGAATGCGAAAGTGGCCGATGCGATCGAGCAGCATTACCGGCCGCGGTTTTCCAACGATACGCTCCCACAGGACAATGTCGCAGCATCAGTTGCGCTTGCCGACAAGCTCGACACACTGGTCGGAATTTTCGGTATCGGCCTGGTGCCTACCGGCGAAAAGGACCCGTTCGCGCTGCGCCGCCACGCGCTCGGGGTGTTGCGCATTCTGCTTGAAAACCAGCTTCCGCTTGACCTGATGCAACTGCTGGAACTCGCCCATTCGCAGTTCCCGCGCGACATGCTTGCAGACAGTGTGGCGGTGGATGTGCATGGTTTCATGCTCGAGCGCCTGCGCGGCTACCTGCGCGAGCACGAGTTCTCGCCGGACGAGATCGAATCGGTGCTAAGCCAGTCGCCTACCCGCATCGATCTGGTCATGCCGAGAATGACTGCTGTCAGGGAATTTCGCCAGTTGCCCGAGGCCGAGAGCCTTTCGGCGGCCAACAAACGCATCCGCAATATCCTCAAGAAAGCGCAGGACGTCGAAGCCGCGCCGGAACTGGCACTGCTGCAGGAGCCAGCCGAGAAAAAACTGTTCGAGGCAATCAACGAGCTGTTGCCCCGCGTCAATTCGCTGGTGGAAGCGGAGGATTATGCTGATGCCCTGAAATTGCTCGCCGGCGTTCGCAGCGACGTCGATCTGTTCTTCGACGAAGTCATGGTGATGACCGAGGAGCCAATGACGCGCAGGAACCGACTGGCGCTGCTGGCGCAACTCGAACAGATGATGAACCGGGTTGCCGATATTTCGAGGCTGGCAGCGTGAGCGTGCCATGGCAATCGGCGTCAGCGCACGCCTGCCGCACCGGGGCGCAACCAGCTGGCGGTTTTGACTGCCGGGCTGTTGCCAATTACTGTTTCGGCAATTCAATGGACGGGGACCGCATTTCATGAAGCTGGTCATCCTTGACCGCGACGGCGTCATCAATGTTGACAGCGAGCAGTTCATCAAGAATCCCGCGGAGTGGAAGCCGATCCCGGGCAGTCTCGAGGCGATCGCCAGGCTCAATCACATGGGGTATCGCGTCGTGATCGCATCAAACCAGTCCGGCGTTGGCCGCGGACTGTTCGACATGGATGCGCTCAACGCCATCAATGACAAGATGTATCGCGCGCTGACGCAGGTCGGCGGACGCGTGGACGCATTGTTTTACTGCCCGCACGCAGCCGATTCAAACTGCGATTGCCGCAAACCCAAGCCCGGCATGTTGATCGATATCGGCCAGCGCTTCAATGTCGATCTGACCGGCGTGCCGGCCGTTGGCGACGCCCTGCGCGACCTGCAGGCAGCCGAAGCAGTTGGAGCCCAACCGATACTGGTACTGACAGGTAAAGGCACGAAAACACAGGCAACCGGCGGTCTGCCGAAGAACACTCTGGTGTTTTCCGACCTCGCGGAGGCCGTGCGCCATATCATTACCGAGTCATGATCGCCGCCGCGCTGCGCTCCCTGCTGTTCGAGTGCGTGCGCCTGCCACTGACAGTGGTCTATTCTTTCATTGCAATATCGACGTTTCCGCTCAAACCGATGACGCGCTATCGCATCATCACTGTCTGGTCGTACCTGATCGTTCACCTGGCGCGCATCATCTGCGGAATCCGTTTCCGGGTTATCGGAAAGGAAAATATTCCGAACCAGCCTTCGATTATTCTTTCCAAGCACCAGTCGGCGTGGGAAACACTTGCTTACCAGGAAATATTTCCGCCCCAGGTATGGGTGCTGAAGCGCGGGCTGCTGAAAATTCCGTTTTTCGGGTGGGGGCTGGCGATGATGAGCCCGATTGCGATCGATCGTAGTGCGGGTGTGCAAGCGTTGCATCAGAGCCTCGAACAGGGACGTCAGCGCATTGACGACGGCTGGTGGATCGTCGTGTTTCCGGAAGGAACGCGCACCTTTCCCGGCGAGCACAAACGCTACCACGTCGGCGGTGCCTGGCTGGCATCGCAGATCGGTGTGAAAATCGTTCCGGTCGCGCACAATGCGGGTACAGTGTGGCGGCGTGATGCGTTCATCAAATACCCCGGGACGATCACTGTCAGTATCGGCACGGCACTGGACCCGGCCGGGAACAAACCGGCGCAATTGATCAAAGAGGTCGAAGACTGGATAGAACAGGAAGTCGAAAGACTGGGCAGCGCGCGCCACTGATCACCGATCTGTTCCCGGTGGATGCGGTGACGCAGCCACAGAACACGGTGCTTGGCGGACGTGAAATCGCATTCGTTCTCAAGCGCTCCCGGCGCCGGCGCACCATTGTCTTCAGCGTCGACGGTAACGGGCTGATCGTGTCTGCACCATGGAATGCGTCCGATTCACGGATCCGGGGCTCGATGACGGAAGCAGCCGGCTGGATTCTGAAGAAGCTCGACGAATGGTCAGACTTCAAGCCGCGACAGCAACGCTGGGGTGACGGGGAGACCATTTTGTTTCTCGGGCGCGACCTCGCGCTGAGTGTCATCGCCGACGCTGTTCTCGCACCTCCGATACTGGTCGAGGACTCGCGGCTGCAAATCACCGTTGCCGATCCCCGCAGCGAACAGCGAATACATGAAGCCGCCGTGGGCTGGTACCGCCGCCACGCCGCGCGCAATTTCAGCGAGCGCATCGCACACTATGCTGCGGCAATGCAACTGCCACTGCCGAAAATGTTGTTGTCCAATGCCGGCACGCAATGGGGCAGTTGCAATGCCCGGCGGCAGGTCCGCCTTAACTGGCGGCTGATACAGGCGCCCCAACCTGTCATTGACTATGTCGTCGTGCATGAACTTGCGCATTTGATCGAAATGAACCACTCGAAACGCTTCTGGAAAATCGTCGAACGCAATTTTGCCGGGCACCTGCAAGCGCGCGAACACCTGAATGAACGCGGTCACTGGTACCTGGCAATATGACGACAGCGATGAGCAATCAGCACAGCCAGCCGCTAAGATAACGGCAACGCCCGTGCTACACTCGGCGGCCCTGTGGGGAGCACGCTTAACCATGCGCTACGACCTGATGATACTGACACTGGCCTTTTTGGCCGGGTGTGGCACGAAAGGCGCCCTTTTCCTGCCGGAAAAGGAGTCCGAAGCAGCGCCGGGCGAACCAGCCACAACGCAACAACCGGCTGCGACCCAAGACCTGGAACAAGACCGGGACCAGGAGCCAGCCGAAGAACAAGAAGACGAAGACGACGTTAACCTGTGACTTTTTTTGCCGAACGCAATCATCAACTGCATGCCGAGGACGTAGCACTCGCGCAAATTGCGGAGCAATTTGGCACGCCCTGTTATGTCTATTCACGTGGCGCGCTGACCGCGGCGTTTCGCGACTACGAACACGGATTTGGTTCGCATCCGCACCTGATCTGCTATGCCACCAAAGCGAACTCGAATCTCGCCGTGCTCGACACGCTGGCACGGCTTGGCAGCGGATTCGATATTGTCTCCGGCGGTGAACTCAAGCGGGTGCTGGCCGCTGGCGGCGACCCGGGCAAGACCGTGTTCTCCGGTGTCGGCAAGACCGAATCGGAACTTCGCGACGCGCTGTCGGCACAGATTCTTTGCTTCAACGTCGAATCGGAATCGGAATTGCAGCGCCTGGCGCGTGTTGCGCATGATATGGGGCGGGTGGCTCCGGTCAGCGTGCGGGTCAATCCGGACGTTGACGCCCGCACCCACCCCTATATTTCTACCGGGCTCAGGCGCAACAAGTTCGGCGTTGGTGTTGAAGACGCGCTGCAGCTCTACCAGCGCGCCCACGCAATTCCCAGCCTGCGCGTGACCGGCATCGATTGCCACATCGGTTCGCAACTGACCGACCTGGCGCCAATGGAAGACGCCGCCAGAAAAGTAATCGCGCTGACCGATCAACTCACCGCTTCGGGAATTGAAATTGAACACATCGATTTCGGAGGCGGGCTGGGCATCCGCTACATGGAGGAAACACCACCGGCACGATCCCGCTTCGTAGAGATACTCATCGGCTGCATGGATGCGCGCAAGCACACCATCATGATCGAGCCGGGGCGCTCGCTGGTTGGCAATGCCGGCGTATTGCTCACCCGGGTGCAGTATCTCAAGCACGGACAGGAGAAAAACTTTGCGGTCGTCGACGCGGCAATGAACGATCTGATGCGCCCCGCGCTCTACGACGCGCACCATGACATCCGGCCGGTACACAGCAAAGCCGGACAACCTGAGGCGGTCTATGATGTCGTCGGCCCGGTTTGCGAAACCGGCGATTTTCTCGGCAAGGATCGCTCGCTTGCTCTGGACGAAGGCGATTTGCTGGCGGTGATGTCGGCCGGCGCCTACGCGATGAGCATGAGCTCCAACTACAACACCCGGCCGCGTGCTGCCGAAGTCATGGTGGACGGGAGCGAAGTGCACCTGGTACGCGCGCGCGAACGCGTCGAAGATTTATACGCCGGTGAGTCGCTGCTGCCCCGATAGAACGCGTGCCCGGATTATTACTAACGGCAAATTGATCGCATCTGGCAGGCACAAAATCCGCTACACTTGTTACTCGCCAGAACCGTTTTCGCTACGGCGGCAGCCCTCGCTCATTCGGGACCATAATGATGATTGTTTACGATCTTGCCTGTGAGAAGGAACACCGTTTCGAAGGATGGTTTTCTTCGGCCGATGACTTCGATTCCCAGGTCCAGGCCGAGCAGATTTCATGTCCCGTCTGCGGCTCGATCGCCATTGCGCGGCAACTGTCCGCACCGTATGTCAACACCGGCAGCTCGAATGAAACAGTGCAACGCGAGCAGCCTGGCACGAACGCGGTCGCGGGGGGAGATATGGAACAACTGCATCGCCAGTTCGTCGAATTCGTCCTCAAGAACAGTGAAGATGTCGGCAACAGGTTTCCCGAAGAAGCCCGTGCAATCCATTATGAGGAAAAGCCGCGTCGCTCTATCAGGGGACAGGCCTCCAGCGACGACATAGATGCCTTGCGGGACGAAGGCATCGACGTCTACCCCCTGCACGGACCGCCGACCCCTCCCGATCAGGTTCACTAGTCCAGGCCGGGCGCCGTCGGGCTGACTTACGTGCCTCGTAGTGCACCATTTGCCGTTCTCGGGATTGGCGTCGCCATTGTCTCCACGGCATCGATACTGATTCGTTATGCGCAAGCCGACGGCGCATCGTCGGCGTTGATCGCTGCCGGACGACTGACCATTGCAGCACTGATCATGGCCCCTTTTGCGCTGTCGCGCGCGGGGGCCGAACTGCGTCGGATCCGCAGAAAAGACTTGCTGTTGTGCGCCGCCTCGGGTCTGTTGCTCGCCGTGCATTTCTGGACCTGGACGGCCTCGCTCGAATTTACCTCGGTCGCCAACAGCACCGTGCTCGTCACCACCAACCCGGTGTGGGTCGCCTTGCTCTCGGCATGGCTGTTACACGAACAGCCTGGAAAGGTTCAAGTCGCCGGTGTCGCGCTGACACTGATCGGCACGTTGCTGATCTTTGTCGCCGAAACCTCCCACAACGACCCGGCCAGCGCGCCGTTGCTCGGCAACTGCCTGGCACTCACAGGCGCACTCGCTGCTTCAGGGTATCTACTCATTGGCCGTGGCCTGCGCAGCAACCTCTCGTTGCTTTCCTATGTGTGGTTGGCCTATTCATTTGCAGCCATCGGGCTGATCGTGGCAGCACTTGCCGATGGGGCGCCGATAGGAAGTGTCTCGTTCAATGCATGGCTGTTCATTGCCGCCCTCGCACTGGGGCCGCAATTGCTCGGACACACTTCATTCAACTGGGCGCTGCGCCGTCTGTCGGCCACCTTCGTGGCAGTTTCGATTCTTGGCGAGCCAATCGGCTCGGCATTACTCGCCTGGTGGCTGCTCGATGAAGGCTTCGTGCCATTGCAGCTGGCCGGTTTCGTTGTTCTACTGTGCGGCATCCTGGTGGCAGCCCGGGCGGAGAGCGTTGCGCCGCAAGGCAGCGCCGCGCCACAACGAACGCCTACGCCGTGATCTCGCGGAAATCGCGATAAGGCTTGCCGACGTCTTCGGCGAGTCCACGGTGGGTGACTTCACCGGCGTGCACCTGCAAACCTGCTGACAACCCGGCATCATCGTCGAGCGCCGCCAGGCCCTTGTCCGCCAGTTGCAGCACGTATGGATACGTCGCATGTGTCAGCGCCAGCGTCGCGGTGCGCGCGACGGCCGAGGGCATGTTGGGCACGCAATAATGGACTACGCCTTCCTCGACATAAACCGGGTCAGAGTGCGACGTCGGTCGCGACGTTTCGGCGATCCCGCCCTGATCGATGGCAACATCAACCAGTACCGAACCCGGGCGCATGCTACGAAGCAACTTACGTGAGATCAGTTTCGGTGCCAGTTTGCCTGGAACCAGCACTCCGCTGACAACAACGTCGGCTGCCGAAACATGCTCGGCAATCGCCAATGGCTCGGAAAAACAGGTCTTGATACGGCCACGAAAAATTTGATCAAGCTGCGCCAGTCGGTCCGGATGCCGGCCAAGCAGCATCACGTCTGCACCGAGTCCAACAGCGATTTGCGTGGCATTGGCGCCGACCTCTCCCGGACCGATCACGACCACTTTCGCAGGCGGCACACCACCGACGCCACTGAGAAGCACGCCGCTTCCGCCGTTGGCCATCTGCAGTGCCCATGCAGCAAATTGCATCGAGAGCCGGCCAGCGATACGCGACATCGGCGCCAGCAATGGCAAGTGTCCCTCGTGCTCAACCGTCTCGTAGGCAATCCCGGACACACCTGAGGCCAGCACCGCATCGAGCAGCTTCGCATCCGGTGCGAGATGCAGATACGCAAACAGGATCTGGCCGCCATGTACCAGCGCGTACTCGCTCGGTTGCAGCTCCTTGACCTTGACTACCATATCAGCGTCATACGCTGACTGCGCACTGTCGACGATTGTCGCCCCGGCCTGCATGTAGGCGGCATCAGAAAAACCGGAGCGCGCACCCGCATTCGACTCGACTACAACTTCGTGGCCGCGCTCGACCAGCGCATGTACGCCCGTCGGAATCACCCCCACCCGGTATTCGTGATTCTTGATTTCCTTTGGTACGCCGACTTTCATGCTTGCTCCGCAAACGTCACTGCATCCGGCAGACTGTAACGTGCTGCGGTAGCGCCAGCAAGCCGTACATCAGGTCTGATGAGCCCGCGTTGTTGGCGCACTCGAGCGCCGACGCAGGTAGAACAGTACGCGCACGCCCAGCAAGACTGCGAGCACAGCGCCGAACAACGCCGGCTCGCGAATGTCTTTTTTTACCAGCCACAGGAAGTGAACCACGCCAAGCGTCGCAATGACATATACCAGGCGATGCAGTAGCTGCCATCGCTTTGCGCCAAGACGACGCACCATCGCATTGGTCGATGTCACCGCGAGTGGCAGCAACAGCACAAACGCGCTGAAGCCAACCGTAATGTATGGCCGCTTGATCACATCCTTGACAATGGCATTCCAGTCGAAAAACTGATCCAGCACCAGCCATGTCAGAAAATGCAGGCAGGCGTAGAAGAACGCATACAGGCCAAGCATCCGGCGCAGCCGTAGCAACCACGGCAGATTCAGCAACCGTCGCAGCGGCGTCACCGACAAAGTGATCATCAGTAACGTCAACGTCCACCAGCCGGTGGTATGCGTGATGAACTCGATCGGATTCGCACCCAGGCGGCCGGACACGCCGCGCCACAAGAGCAGGGCGAGGGGCAGCAGGCACATTACGAATACCACCGCCTTGATGCGGCTGATCCACTGGGCGTCAGGTTGGCGCAATTGCATATGCAAGGCAGGCAAGAATTCGCTGGGCGAGCGACCGCACCCGGTGTGCGACTGGTGCCAGCGTCAGCGGCGTTCGTCTATCAGTAGTGCTTCTGCAGGTCCATTCCGGTGTACAGACTGGCAACCTGGTCAGCGTAACCGTTGAACATGAGCGTGTCACGTTTGAAAAAGTCGCCAATGCGCCGCTCCCTCGCCTGACTCCAGCGTGGGTGATCCACTTTCGGATTCACGTTCGAATAGAAACCATACTCACCGGGGTTGGCCTTGTTCCACGCAGTTGCCGGCTGTTTCTCGGTAAACCGGATACGCACGATGGATTTCGCACTCTTGAAACCGTATTTCCATGGAATGACAATGCGCACCGGGGCACCGCTTTGATTCGGTAGTACCTGACCATACAACCCGAGCGTGAGCAGTGTCAGCGGATTCATGGCTTCATCCATGCGCAAGCCTTCCGTATACGGCCAGTCAAGAATCCGCGCTTTTTGCCCCGGCATCTGTTTCGGGTCGTACAGTGTGGTGAACTCGACGTATTTTGCATTGCCAGTCGGTTGCATCTGCTTGATCAACGCGGACAGCGGGTAACCGATCCAGGGCACGACCATCGACCACGCTTCCACACAGCGCAGCCGATAGATGCGCTCCTCAAGCGGAGCCAGTTTGAGCAGCTCGTCGATATCAAAGGTACGCGCTTTTTTCACTTCACCGTCTACGAGTACTGTCCACGGACGGGTTTTCAGCGAGCCAGCATAGCGTGCCGGGTCTTCCTTGCCAGTTCCGAACTCATAGAAGTTGTTGTAACTGGTTACGTCCTCGTAAGGGGTTTTCTCCTCGCCGGAGGAAAAAGGACTCTTTTTCAGCGGGCCAAGAGTCATCGCGGCGTGCGCCTCGGGCATGCGGTCGAATAAGCGCGCGAGCGGGAACAGGGAGGCGGTGCCGGCGACGGCCGCCGCACGGATCCATTTGCGGCGGCTCTGATAGACCGCTTGCGGCGTAATTTCGGACGGTTCGATGTCGGTCTTTTTGCGAATGATCATGTGCTGACTTCCAGTCATTGTCTGTCGATACAACATGTACGTTCGGGCAGGCCGTCTGGATGAGCCCCCGGAACGACGGACCACACGGCCTTCAATTTGACAGCATGGCATGGCCACAGTTTCCCGGCGCCACGCCAGACATTATCCAGATAATGCGCTGCGGACCGGGGGCGCTAGACCAGGAAGATGGTTGCGAGCCCGAGAAAGATCAGAAATCCCATGCTGTCGGTGGTAAATGTCAGCAGAACCGAGGAACCAATGGCAGGGTCGCGGTCCATGCGTTCGAGCATCAGCGGCGCCAGCATGCCAACCGCGGCGCCCACCATCAGGTTGAGTATCATCGCGCCCACCATCACCAGCGCCAGCCCGACATTGCCGTACAACCACCACGCGAACAAGCCGGCCAGACTGCCCCACATCACGCCATTGACGGTTGCAATCGCCAACTCCTTGATCAGAAGTCTGCGCGCATTGGCTCTGGTGATCTCACCGAATGCGAGCGCGCGAACAATCAGCGCAACGGTCTGGTTTCCGGAATTACCGGCAATCGCAGCAACGATAGGCATGAGTGCTGCCAGCGCAACCAGTTTTTCGATGGATCCTTCGAAAAGTCCGATCACCCGCGAGGCGAAAAACGCCGTGCACAAGTTCACCGCCAGCCACAACCAGCGGTTTTTCGCACTTTTCCAGACCGACGAGAACAAGTCCTCGTCACGCAAACCTACTTTTCCGAGCATTTCGTTCTCCGCGTCCTCGCGGATGTAGTCAACGATGTCGGTAATGGTGATTCGCCCGACGATGCGATTACTGGCATCAACAACCGGGGCGGAAACGACGTCATAGCGCTCAACCGCCTGGGATGCCTCATCAGCTTCGTCTTCCGGATGAAACGACAGATAGTCAGTGGACATGACCTCGGAAACCAGCTTTTCCGGCGCGGATACGATCAGTTCGTTGATTGGCAGAACACCGCGCAGGAAATTGAGTCGGTCCACGACGAACAGCTTGTCGGTATTAGCTGGCAATTCGTCGAGCCTGCGCAAATATCGCAACACAACTTCCAGGGTGACGTCCTCGCGCACGGTCACCATTTCGAAATCCATCAGTGCGCCGACCGTGTCCTCGGGATAGGACATCGCCGCATGCAGCTGTGCGCGTTCTTCGGCCGACAACGAACGGAAGACAT
>JASFUE010000053.1:0-14036 GCA_050050435.1 Burkholderiales bacterium
GCCGTGAGGTCAGCGGTCTCGCACGGATCGGGTAACGCGGCACCCGGTGCCGGCTGGATTCCCCACTGACCAAAGTAGCCGGCGTGGCGAAGGTCGTTCATGACGTACTGGATCGCCTGGCGGCCGTTCTCGACCTGCTCAGATGAGGCCTGCGAATCCCGGCCCGAACGGCTCGATGCAAGGTATGCAGAGCTCACACCACTGAGGACGATCAGGCCGATGGTCATGCCGACCATCAGCTCGGCAAGAGTGAAACCGGATTGATGACTTAGTGTTTTCTTGAACATGGCTGTCAGTTCAGGTTTGCAATACGTAATGTGGTACTCACGGCACGGCGCTGTGTATCCGGCCCATATTCGCCGTTGGCGCAGTCCACGGCCGGCGCCATCGTCGGCAAGGTTCCCTGCCACGCAACGGTCACGGTATAGGTGTCGGTCACGGGATCGAAGCTCACACAACCTCGCGCCCCGATCATTGCGCCGCGCTCCACGGCCCCTTCCTTTTCAGCTGCACCTTTTAGCAATGCATCCCAGTCAGCCATGGCGCGCTCGGCAATCAATCGCGTCTGCGCGGTTCCGGCAACGGCGGTGCAGGCGGTGCTACCGCGATATCCGGCGCCATCCGTGCCGAGATAAGGCGTGCCGCCGGCTCCATCGGTGACCGCGTAACATGGTGCGGCATAACGGTTTGCGCTGATGCGGTTGACCATGTCGTCGAGCAGCAGCAACGCTTGCGCTCTCTGATAGACCTCGAACTGCGACGTCTGGGTTTTGGCCTGGAGTCCGACAATGCCGAGCAAACCAAACAACAGGACCGCCATCGACATCAGCGACTCCATCATCGCGAAACCGGCTTGACGCCGCGTAAGCGACCGGGTCATTGCAAACTCCGGCTTGCAGCTAGACACAGCTTCCGTCATTACGCTCTCCTGGATTGAGTGTTGCGCGACCACCCGGATCGATTAAGACACAACGTGTGTATCCCGTCGTTGCGGACACCGTGAACAGCACGAAACCCGGTGTAGTCAAACGCCCATTGGGTTGATAGCTGACACCGGCGAGCGGTCCGGACAGGACCAGCTGTGGTGCCGGTTCATTCTTCGACAAGGTGTTTCCGCCAAACTCGACTTGCCAGCCATCCTGCCAGCCCGTGCCCAACGGCGCGACGGACACCGTCGCATTGCGTTTGACAGCCTCGCTTCTGGCCAAAGACAACGATGCAACCAGAGAATAGGCAGCCGCGCGGGCGCGGTTGGTCGCAGTAATCGACTGGTACATTGGCACGGCCAGCGTAATCAGCAGCGCCAACACCGTAATTGCGAGCATAAGCTCGATAATGGTGAAACCGCGCGAGTTCGGATTCGGGGACATTGTTCTATCCCTCCCATTTATCCACTGGCTGCTTGTCACCATCGCTGCCCAGCGTGAGCACGCCGTCAACGGCCTGATTACCGCCCGGCGTAGCCGTGACGGTGTAACTCGGCAAAGGCCCGGTACCCAGTGTGATGGTGATGGCATAGTGGTCGGCGACGCGCGTGGGAATGGTCAGCCCCAATCCGGTGCTGCCGACGTCGTCGGCGTAGGTGCGTGCATCGAGCAGATACAGCTCCTGGCGGTTCATTACTTCGAGCATGAACTGCTGCGCGGCGGACCTGTTGGCTCGCACCATATAGCTCTGATACGAGCCGTAAGACGCCGACGCCAGAATTCCGACTATGGCAACGGTAACCACCAGTTCGACCAGGGTAAAACCCCGGCAATAACCGGCAGCACCCCTACGGGTATCAGTCGCAAGTACTTCGGTGAAATTTGCGTTCATAGCCTCGTCCATGTGGCATCAGTGGCCCACTTCGAGGTTGGGGAACGCGTGTGTCCGGATGGACGCAGGATAGTCCGCGTAGATCACGAAACAGGGCGGACCTGTTTCGGCTAACTGGCGGTCCCGCTGTCATGGGAACAATCTGTTCCTTTAGACCGGTGACTTTGCGTCCCCGCCTTTCAGCGGGTTTGCCTTGTTTCAGTACAAAGGATCGGGAGCAACTTCCGGTCCTTCGTCTACCTTGAGCGTTAAGGTGCCACCTCCCGGCGACTGGCCGCAAGCTCAGGCCCGATGAACGGTCACCAGGTGCCGACGAACGGCAAATGGGACATTCGCCTGCCGCACAACGACAGTCAAATGCATATCCATTTCCGATAGATATGAAACCGCCATCGCGCCGTCTGCGCAGTTAGTCAGGAAGTGACGACGATGGCAGCGTTACCGCGTGATGCCAACCACGCCGAGGGTGAAGGCATAGCTGAAAGCGATCTCCTTCAGGAAATCGTAACGGCCCGAGGACCCGCCGTGACCGGCATCCATATTGATCCTGAGTAACAGTGGATTCAGATCTGTTTTCCTGTCCCGCAGTCTGGCGACATATTTCACCGGCTCCCAGTACATCACCTGGCTGTCATTGAGCGAGGTTTCCACCAGCATCGCCGGATAAGCGGCTGCGCTCACGTTGTCGTACGGGGAATAGGACGTCATGTAGTCAAAGTATGCTTTGTCCGCCGGATTGCCCCACTCTTCGTACTCTCCGGTCGTCAATGGCAAAGACTCATCGAGCATGGTATTGATCACATCGACAAACGGGACATCGGCAATCACTGCCCGAAACAGGTCAGGCCGCATGTTAACCACCGCCCCCACCAGCAAGCCGCCGGCACTGCCGCCTTCGATGACCAGTTGCGATGGGTCTGTGTAGCCGGCATCAATGAGATGCTCGGCACAGGCGATGAAATCGGTAAAGGAATTGCGCTTGTTCATCATGCGGCCTTCATCGTGCCAGCGCTTGCCCAGCTCGCCGCCGCCGCGCACGTGCGCCACCGCGTAAATCATGCCCCTGTCGAGCAATGACAGCCGCGTAGAACTGAAATGGATATCGTGCGGATAGCCGTAAGCGCCATAACCGGTCAACAGCATTGGCTGCGGACCACGTCGCCGGGTTTTCTTGCGATAGACCAGTGAAATCGGCACCCGGGTGCCGTCGGCAGTGACAGCTTCGCGAACTTCAACCTGGTAGTCGCTACTCCTGAACGGTCCGCGGACTTCGCGGCGCTTCAACAACTTCATCGTTCTTTCATCCAGATCGTAGTCGTACACCGAATCGGGCGTGACATAGGATTCATAGTGAAACCGGAACAGCGAGGTATCGAATTCGGCATTCGCCCCACCGTAAACCGAGCTTGCCGGTTCGGGCAAGGCGATGACATGCGTCGCGCCATCCTTCACGCGGTGCACGCTCAGTCGCGGGAATCCGTCCTTGCGCTCATCGAGAACGATATAGCGCGAAAAGACGTCAATCCCCTCGAGCATGACGTCTTCTCGATGGGCTATCAGTTCCCGCCAGAAACTCTCGCTGGTCGCCTGCAAAGACGCTACGGCGAGCCGGAAATTTCGCCCCTTGTCATTGGTCAGAACGTAGAACCGGTCATGACCATGATCGACGTAATACTCATGGTTCTGGCGCCGCGGCTGGAACAGTCTGAGCGGAGCCATTGGCGTATCGGCAGGCAGGTAACGCACTTCGCTCGTCGTTGCGCTATGCGAAGTGATGAAGATGAAGCCCTTGCTTCGCGATTCCGACACCGAGACAGAAAAACGGGTGTCGGTTTCTTCGTACAGCAGCGTTTGCGCGGCTTCACCCACCACCTGCCGCCACACGCGGCAGGCGCGCTTGGCCTCGTCTTCGGTAACGTAAAACAGGGTGCGGTTGTCGGCTGCCCAGGCAACGGACCGTACCTTTTCAATCACTTCGGGATAATCCGAACCTTGTTCCAGATCCCGGACACGCAGGGTGTATTCGCGAAACCCGCTGTAGTCGGTGGAATAAGCGAGGGTGCTTCCATCGTGCGTGACGTCAAATGTGCCGAGAGCGACATAGGGCCGCCCTTTGCCAAGGACATTCAGATCCAGAATCACTTCTTCACGGGCGGCAAGGCTGCGGTGTTTTCGGCAGAAAATCCGGTATTGCTGTCCCTTGCGGGTGCGCGAGTAATAGAAATACTCGCCATCCCTGAACGGCACCTCGGTATCGGTTTCCTTTATCCGCGCCAGCATCTCCCGGTAGAGTTTTTTCTGCAGGCCCTCGCTGGGTTTCATCATTGCCTTTGTGTAGGCATTTTCAGCGTTCAGATACTTTCGAACATCAGCCGATTTCTTGTCCTGCAACCAGTGGTAGTCATCACTCAGGCGCTTGCCGTGCACGTGCTTTTCATAAGGCCGCTTCGGTGCCACCGGGGGTAACAGGATTTGCTTTTTCATCGTGGAGACTTTCGCTTGCGATTCGTTGATAATAGGCTTTGGTCGAGTTTCGGCACTTGAAATCGAACCGGGCTGCCATTTGCCGACAGACCCAGTCCGGTCACCAATCCAGATCAGGTAATCATCATGCCCAGAAAACCCTATGAGTCGGATACCACCCGCTTCATCCGGGACTTCCTGCAAAAAAATCCCGAAGTCGTGGAAAAGCAGCGCATAGCGCGCTCGACCTGGTGGGATCGTCCGCAAAACCGGGAACAGCTCAGGAAATTCGAGGAAGCGCGAGTTCCCAAGAAGCCCTACGAGTATTACTGAGACAAGCACACGCCGCCAGCCTTTCTGGCGGCCTTTTGCTCATGTGCGGACGTTATACGTTGAGTTCAACCCCGGCGCGCATCAATGCTCGGTTCGAAGTCACCATCGATCCGGACTGGAAGCCGAATTACAACATCGCGCCGGGCACCAATGTACTGATCGTTCACGCCGACGCCGATAGCGACGAGCGTGTGAGCGCACCCGCCTATTGGGGATTTACCCCTTCGTGGATCAAACCGGGTGCATCCGCCCCCCGCCCCATCAATGCTCGCTCCGAAGGCGTTGCCGGCAAGCCCATGTTCAGAGCCGCATTTGCCAGGCGCCGCTGCATCCTGCCCGCTGACGGTTTCTATGAATGGAAGGCGCTCGAGCGCGGCAAGCAGCCATGGTTGATCCGCATGCGCGATGGCGGCTTGTTCGGATTCGCCGGCATCTACGAGCCCGGCAACGAAATGACGCAGGGCCGGCCAAGTTGCGCGATCCTGACAACGCAGGCCAACGCCCTGATGCGTCCGATCCACAACCGCATGCCGGTCATACTCGAACCCGATGACTACGCCCGCTGGCTCGATCCGGGCGAACGGGACACACCCGCCCTCGAGGAACTGCTACGCCCGAGCATTACCGATGAACTGGTCGCCTTTGCGGTCAGCACGCGTGTAAACAACGCGAAAAATAATGACGAATCACTCATCCGTCCGGCTGGCGAGAGCTGACGGACCGCGTCACCACTTGTAGCCCAGCGTAAACAGCCAGGTCTTGTCCGCCTTGACCCTGCCCGGTGCCGGGTTGTTGTCATAGTCATAGTTGTACTGAAGCGTCGATATGAGCCGGTCGACCAGCGGGAATCGCAGACCGGTTCGCGTGCGCAGGAAATAACTATTCGAATCCTCGAGACTGACGTGTACCGAATCGGTGTTGAAAAACTCCAGTTTCGAGTCCCAGAACGCCTGGGTGTAATTCATGGCCCAGCGTCCCGCCGGATAGTCATCGTCCTCGGCATCAATGTAATCGGTGTTGACGTAGCTCGCGCCCAGCTCCATGCCCAGGTTGGTTGTCTTCGTCTCGAAGAACTGATAGCCGGCACCAGCACCGATCGTGGTACGAAGGTTGATGTCCTTGAACTTGTCATTCTCCGCAGAGGCGCTGGCGTAGGCATACCACTTCTGCGAAATGAAATGGTCATAAGCAAAGTAGCCGAGCCAGTTCGATTCTGTTTCAGTGCCATCCGTCTTGTTCTTGTTTCCCTCGGCGCCAAACACGACGCGGTTTTTCTCCGATCGGATGACCACTTCCAGGTCGCCATGAAACTGGTCCGTATTTGTATTGCCCGATGACGATGACGCACCAATGTTGGCACGCCCGCTCACCTTGACCGCCGGCTTTTTCTCGTAGCTCATCGACTTGAGCCGCGACAGTTCGACCGACTCGGTGGTCGCCAGGTCGGCGGATTCAAGGCGCGCTGTGCCGCTCTCGCTCTCAGACACGGTTGCCCGTACTTCGTTGTCACCGATTTTCAGATACACCGGCCCATCGGTCGAAAGACTCTCGACCTTGCTCCACTCGATTTTCACCGTGCCCGCATATTCGGTCTCGATCGACAGCTTTCCGTCAATGAGCTCCTGCAGCTTTCCGGTAATCCGGTCACCGTTCCTTAACACCACTTCGTCGGCACTGGCAGCGGCCGGAATCAACACCGAAGCCGCAACGAACACCATCGTCATTAACCTTTTTGACAACATTGTTTCTCCTGAAATGAGGTGCGCAGCGTCACGCCACATCCTGTTTTTTTCACTTGATGAAATATTTCCACCCAAAATCCGGCGATCTACGCCCGTGGATATGTGGCGCCCCATAGATAACGTATAACCTGCAATCTAGGCAAGCTCGAATAGGTGCGTAAAACAAGAATCGCCGCGTCTGGTAAAGTGCGGCGTCCCGCAAACAATGATCGTCACGGCAGTTGTCGCCGCCACGCGATCGGGAAACGGTTTACCTGATCACACCACTGGAATATCACCTGTCGCATGCGCCTTTCCGTACTTGACCAGTCACCCATCATCAGCGGCCACAGCCCGGCCGAGGCCGTGCGCGAAACGGTCAAGCTGGCGCAGGTCGTGGAAAAGCTCGGCTTTCACCGCTACTGGCTGGCAGAGCACCACAATATGCACGGGCTTGCCGATCCGTGTCCGGAAATTCTGCTCGCAGCGATTGGCTCGGCGACGTCACGTATCCGGGTCGGCACCGGCGGCGTACTGCTTCCCTACTACAGTCCGGCCAAGGTCGCGGAAGTCTTCCGCATGCACGAAGCATTGTTTCCCGGACGCGTCGACCTCGGAATTGGCCGCGCACCCGGCGGTGATATGCTCACGGCAAAAGCGATCAACCCGATTTCGTTCTACGCGACCGATGAATTTCCTCAGCAGGTAGTCGATCTGGTTGACTGGCTCGATAACGAATTGCCGGACGATCATCCGTTCAAGCGGGTGCGAGCGATGCCGACCGGCCCCGGATCACCCGAGGTCTGGCTGCTGGGCTCGTCGGACTACAGCGCGACGCTGGCAGCTCACCTCGGACTGCGCTTTGGCTTCGCCCATTTCATCAACGCCCATGGTGGCGACGAGGTCAGCCGGGTCTATCGGCACACTTTCCGGCCATCGCGACGCGAGACGCAACCGCATTCGCTGGTTTGCGTATTCGTCATCTGCGCGCCAACGCGCGAAGAAGCAGAGCGGCTGGTAGCGCCAATCGATCACCGGCGGGTACTGATGGCAACGGGCCGGGAGTCGCTGATTCTGTCAACCGAGGAGGCAATTCAATGGCCTTACAGTGAGCAGGAACGCGCAATCATCCAGCGTGAACGCCATCGTGTGGTCATCGGCGACCCGCAGACGGTACGCGAAAGGCTGCTGGACATCGGCCAGGCATATGAAGCCGACGAACTGATGATCATCACCATCACCGGAGAATACGCAAGCAGGCTGCGCTCGTATGAGTTGCTGGCCGACGCATTTGATCTGCAAGCGCCTGCAAGCTGAGTATGTCGCTCGACCCGCAGCTGCGCGAGCGCTCGTTGTTGCTGGTGTTGCTCGGTGTGCAGTTCACGCACCTGATGGACTTCATGGTGCTCATGCCGCTGGGGCCCCAATTCATGCGTATCTGGCAGATCAGCCCCGCCCAGTTCGCGGTACTGGTATCGGCCTACACCCTGTCAGCCGCGATTACTTCCGTACTGTGCGGTCTTTATGTTGACCGCTTCGACCGCAAACGCGCATTGATTCTGATATATGGCGGATTCGCCGTATCCACCGCATTGTGCGCAGCGGCACCCGATTTCAGCTGGCTACTCGCCGCGCGTACCATCAGCGGTGCTTTCGGCGGTGTTGCCGGCGCTGCGGTTTATTCGATTGTGGGTGACGTGGTGCCGGATGCACGTCGCGGAACGGCAATGGGCATTGTCATGACCGCGTTTCCGATTTCCGCTGTCGCCGGCGTTCCACTCGGGCTGACGCTGGCCAACGCGTTGAGCTGGCGCGCGCCGTTCATCTTCCTGGCTGCCGTGTCATGCCTCGTACTCATCGCCGCCATATGGCTGCTGCCCAAAATGGACGCACATGTCGCACGGGCACGCTCGCGCCACCCCCTGCGACAGGCGCTGGAGGTATTTTCAAACCGCAACCACTTGCGCGCGCTGACACTGACAGCTGTAATGATTTTCGGCGGATTTTCGGTCATCCCATTTATTGCCCCCTACATGGTCGCCAACGTCGGCCTGGTCGAGAGCGACCTGCCCTGGCTGTACTTCTTTGGCGGCGCAGCGACCGTATTCACGTCCCGCTTGTGGGGCCGGTTGTCCGATCGGCACGGCAAACAACACATGTTCACCATCATTTCCAGCGTCTCCATCATTCCACTGCTCGCATGCACCAACCTCCCGCCGGCGCCGTTGTGGGTAGCAATCACCGTCATGGTCACGTTCATGATCTTTGTATCCGGGCGATTCGTGCCGGCCATGGCCATCGTCGCCGGTGCCGCGGCGCCGGACTTGCGCGGTGCGTTTCTGAGTTTCAACTCGGCGATTCAGCAACTGGGTTCAAGTGCTGCAACGCTGGCCTCCGGCTTCATCATCGGTCACACCGCAGGGGGCACGCTCACCGGGTACTGGAAAAGCGGGTTCGTCGCAGTCGGTTGCACATTCGTCGCCATCTGGTTGGCGCGCAAGGTGCGCATCGTTAACTAAGCTGCTGCAGACGCGCCAGGCAAGGCGATCACAATCCGGGCAGCGGCTGCGGTTGCGGCCTGGTGTTTGCAAAGGATGGTCGCGCGGAGAGGCGCTCGTACAAATCGAGCAACCCGGGCGCATGACCCCGCCACTGATAATCCGGGTAACGCAAATCGACGTAGTCGAGCGCGCAGATAGTGGCAATTTCAGCAAGACCGAATCCGCATTCCGTAAACGTTTCCCCGCCGTCGAGCAAACGCTCCAGTTCGGCAATCCCGCCAATCACTTTCTTGCGCTGGCGCATCAGCCAGACGTCGCTGCGTTTGTCCGCCGGGCGCGTTCCTTCGATGACAATCTGCACCACGGCGTCACATACACCGTCCGCGATCGCCTCGATCTGTTTGTGAGCGATGTGCTGGCGCGGCTCGTCCGGGACAAGGACCGGCGGCATACCCAGCGTTTCCAGATACTCGATGATCACTCTGGAATCATGTACGACCGTGCCGTCGTCGAGTAGCAATGCCGGCACTTTTCCCAGTGGATTCGCCTCGGCAACCCTGGTTTCAGACAACCAGGGATTATCGATCACAAGTTCGCAATCGCAACCTTTTTCGAGCATGGCTACGCGAACCTTTCGCGAGTACGGGCTGGGCCGGGCAATGATCAGTCTCATATTGTCTCCACGACGCGATAGCGTATCGTCATTATTGCGCAGATCCATTATTGCGTACTGCGATGACATGTTTTCACTGCCGCAGCGCCGAAACCTCGACAGCATGCATCTTTCCCTGTCGCTTTCCGGACACCTGCAGCCGGGTTCTGACCATCATGACCCAATTAAACAAGGCTGCAACGCGAGAAACGGTGTGGCACGTCAATTGCGAAGATAAGCCGTGCCGGGAGGGCCACGATGTGCAATAGTGGTCGGGATTAGTTGCCACCCGACTTGTACATCGCCCCTCCTGCTTTTTTTGTGTTGCTTCTTTTGTATTGCGCGCGACTGCCCGTGGCGTTAGCGGCCTGAAGTCTCCGCTACTCTCTCGGCGATTGCCAGCATGCGATACATCGACCGCACGACCGGCAACTCGATCAGCTCACCGTCGACTACAACCAGGCCGGTATCGTTGCCTTCAAAGGCAGCACAAATCTTGCGCGCCCGTTCAATTGCCGCCGCGTCGGGCGTGAATGCCGCGTTGATGATCGGGATCTGCTTGGGGTGTATGGATGCCTTGCCGGTGAACCCCAGGTTGGCGCAACGCGTTGCCTCCTCCTGCAAACCGTCCGGGTCGTCAAGATTCAGATACGGAACGTCGAGCAGATCGATCCCCGCCGTCGCAGCCGCATGGACCAGCCTCGAACGCGCATACAACAGGGG
The DNA here is from genome assembly GCA_050050435.1 of Burkholderiales bacterium. Taxonomy (GTDB): domain Bacteria; phylum Pseudomonadota; class Gammaproteobacteria; order Burkholderiales; family Eutrophovitaceae; genus SG8-40. The sequence continues at coordinate 10,212 of JASFUE010000053.1, forward strand.
CTCCCATGCCTTCTGACAACGCAGGTCCGCAGACATGTCGACCGCGCCCAGAATCATCGAATCAACGCGCTCTGACGAGCGCGCGATATCAACGGCGCGCTCGAGCGCTTGATTGGTTTCGACAATCACGCAGAATCGCACCGACCGGGAAGCGCCTACCGAGAGCAGTGTTTCGATCAACTTAACCTCTTCGGCCGAGTGGACTTTCGGAATCATGATCGACGGTGGCGGATTGTCCGACTCGATAATCGCCGTCAGGTCCTTCAGCCCGTCGGGCGTGGACAAGGCATTGATTCGCACCATGCGCTCGACGTGCGGATGAGTATCTTCGGCAAACAGTGGCATGGTCAGCTCACGCGCTTCGCCTTTCAACGGCCCTGCCACCGCGTCTTCAAGATCAATACAGACGATATCGGCACCGGCATCGAGCGCTTTTTGATAGCGATCCGGTCTCAATCCCGGTACAAATAACAGGCTACGGCGGGGACGCGTTTGGATTTTACTCATCACGTACTCACTAATCTAGTGGAAGGCGCATGCTAAACGAATCGGCATTGACCTCCAAGAGCGGTGGTGGCGGGATTGGCGCCGGCACCTGAGCTGGGTTATCTTGCCGGCATGCATACGCTCAGCACCGCCGCCCAGGCCAATTGCACATCAACTCCGGAGTCAGGCCTACTGGCCTTGCCCGGGTTGCGCTAGATCGTGGCAAGCGCATTCATTGGCTGCGGAGCCGGATTTTCGGGAGACCGGTTCGATGCAGCCGTACCGGTTGTGGCAACACTGTCGAGCCTGCCCGGGCCGCGCTTTCTGATCTACGAAGTTCTCGCCGAGCGGACGCTGGCAATTGCACAACGAATCCGGCGCGAGCAACCGGACCAGGGCTATTCGCCTTTTCTGGACCATTACCTGCCGCTGGTACTTGCCGATTGCCATCGCCACGGCATTCGCATCGTTACCAACATGGGCTCGGCCAACCCGGTCGGCGCCGCCAAACGGGTGCTGGAACTGGGACGCGAGCTCGGGCTGAAAAAACTCCGGATTGCGGCCGTGACCGGCGATGATTTACTCGCCGTCATGACTGAAAATCAGATTCGTGAACAACCGACACTGGAAGGCATCGGCCTGGGTAACAAACCCATCCTGTCTGCCAATATCTACCTCGGCGCACAATGCGTAGCCGAGGCACTGGCGCAGCATGCCGACGTTGTGTTGGTGGGCCGAACGACGGACGCGGCCCTGTCCCTGGGGCCGTTGCTGCATTGCTTCGGATGGCAAGGTGATGATCTTGACCGGCTGGCGCAAGGCACCATCTGCGGACACCTGCTCGAATGCGGAGCCCAGGTCACCGGCGCATACTATCCGGACCCGGGCTTCAAGGACGTCCCCGATCTGGCACGCGTCGGTTTTCCGATTGCACAGATTGATGATGACGGCAGCATCATCATCACCAAGGCCGACAATACTGGCGGCCTGGTCAGCCGCGCGACTGTCATCGAACAACTGCTCTACGAAGTACATGATCCACACAACTATCTCACCCCGGATGTCACACTCGATCTTGGAGAAGTCGAAATACAGGAAACCGGACAGAACCGGGTACGCGTGAGCGGAGCACGCGGCAAAGTGCCACCACCCACACTCAAGGCGACGATCTGTGTCGACGCCGGCTGGCTCGGTGAAGCGGAAATCTCCTATGCCGGCCCGAATGCGCTGGCCCGTGCCGAGCTTGCCGCGAACATCGTACGCGAGCGTTGCGCAGCGATCGGTATCACCGATACGGTGCGGGTGGATGTGCTCGGAACCCAGGCATTGTTCGACGACAACGCACGGCAAAGACGCCAGCGTCTGTCGCCTGCGCGAGACGGCGAGTATCGGGTGCGCGCGGCCGTGCGCAGCAATGATGCATCTACCGCGCGCAAAGTCGCCGATGAAGTGTTGAGTCTGTATTGCTCAGGGCCGGCCGGCGGCGCCGGTGTGCGCCAGAGCGTCACGTCGCAAATCGGTACGGCCTCGATCCTGATCGGGCGTGAATACGCGCAGCCGCAAATCACCATGATGGAGTTGCCGTGAGTATCATTGAAGTCCCGCTGCACGCCGTGGCGCACGCACGCGCTGGCGACAAAGGCAACCGTTCCAATATCAGCGTCATACCGTATCGACCGCAAGCCTTCGATGCGCTGCTCGAACAGGTGACCGAACAACGCGTGCTCGAGGTATTTGCGCACCGGGGCGCAACTGATGTAACACGATATGTATTAGCCAGACTGCCAGCGATGAATTTTGTCATCGATAACGCGCTCGAAGGCGGCGTCAACGGCAGTCTCGGCCTGGACGGGCACGGCAAGTCGCTGTCGTTTCTTTTACTGGGCGATATCACCGTGCAGGTAGCGCCGGATTGCCTGCCGGAAGGTTCGCCCTACGGCCAGGAAGGCAGCGGCTGAACACAGCAACGAGGCAAGAGCAGTTACAGTGCAATGCGCATTAAAGTCACAAACAATAACGAACTGGAGGAAACATGCTGAGCTACGAAGTCGTCGAATGGGGTAAACCACTGCAGCCTCGTGAGCACGAAACACCAGTGCCGAAGGGCACGGAAGTGCTGCTCAAACTCAAGTATTGCGGTGTGTGTCACAGCGACGTGCATATCCGCGACGGTTATTTCGATCTGGGCGGCGGCAAGCGCTTCCACATGTCCGACCGGGGCATGAAGCCACCGATCACGCTCGGACACGAACCCTACGGAACAGTCATCGCGGCAGGGGCGGATGCAGGCGCTGTACCTATCGGCGAAGACCGACTGGTGTGCCCCTGGATTGGCTGCGGCGAATGCGCGCGCTGCAAGGAAGGACAAGACAACCACTGCATGACGCCGCGCTGGGTCGGAGTCCAGAAGGCGGGCGGCTATGCCGATCACCTGTTGATACCCCACCCGCGCTATCTGGTCGATTCCAGCGGCGTCGATCCCGCCTGGGCCGCGACCCTGGCCTGCTCGGGACTGACGACCTATTCCGCGGTATCAGCGCTGGCGCCGATTCCCCCGGAAGAATGGGTCGTCGTTATCGGCGCTGGCGGCCTCGGATTGATGACCATCGGCATGTTGCGCGCACTCGGCCACGAGCGCATCGTCTGCGCCGATATCGACGAGTCGAAGTTCGCCGCGGCCCGCGAAGAAGGCGCGGCGGCAACCGTCAAGGCCGACGCGCCGGATGCTGCAGAACAACTGCAAAAAATTGCTGGCGGCATGCTGTTCGGTGCCATCGATCTGGTGAACAACACCGCCTCGGCAACGTTGGCGCTATCGGGCATACGCAAAGGCGGCAAAGTGATCCTCGTCGGACTTTATGGCGGTGAGATTCCGTTGTCGCTGGTTTCGGTCGTGCAACGTGCACTGAGCATAATTGGATCCAATGTCGGCACCGTCGAAGAACTCAAGCAGGTGGTGCAGCTCGCGCGCGAAGGCAAACTCCGGCGCATTCCCATCGAGAAAAGACCGCTTTCCGAAGTCAGCCGCACACTCGACGAGCTAAAGGCCGGCAAGGTTGTCGGTCGCGTAGTCGCAGAGATCGACTAGCGGCAACGCGGGACCGACGAGGGCCGCTCCGGCAATACAGCGCGGGCGGGCTATTCCGCGATCATGAAGGGTTCGGAGCGCTCGAACTCCTCGCGATCGCGGGCGGGAGAACCGGGTTTCGCCCTGCCGATCACCAGCACCAGTGGTATGGCTGCCATTGCACCGAGCGCCAGCACCATGAAGACAGCGTTATACGCCTGCATTGCCGCCTGTTTATCGATTTCGCGCGCAATGATGGCCAGCCCCCGGGC
>JASFUE010000054.1:0-13946 GCA_050050435.1 Burkholderiales bacterium
GTGTAACTTGATATTTGTCAACCATACGGACAATCAACAGGATAGCCTGTCAATCGTCCGGTTAGCGCTTCGATAGACACCGTTAGTATCCATTCTTGACCACATTGTCGACAGAAGCTGGACACATACCATACAGCAGCAGTGGAGGTTACAGGTGGGAGTCCTTGTCGTTTATGCGCACCCGAATCCGCAGTCATTCAACCACGCCATTCTGGATCATTTCACAAAAGGCCTGACTGAGGCGGGGCACACGACGGATGGCGTCGACCTTTACGGCATTGACTTTGATCCGTGTGTTCAGCTGGCCGATCTGGCTCAGTTTACGGACGGTGAAATGCCGAGCGACGTCGTTGAACAACAGCAAAAAGTTACCAATGCCGATGGCATTGCCATGATCCACCCCATTTGGGGCTGGAGCTTTCCGGCAATCCTCAAGGGATGGATGGACCGGGCATTCTCCTACGGGTTTGCCTATGAGGCAGGCGAACGCGGTGTACGCGGACTCCTGGAAGACAGAAAGACGACGGTCATGAGCACGGCTGGTGGCCCGGAAGAGTTCTACGAAACCGCCGGGTACATGGATGCGTTTATCACCACTTGCAACGGCATCTTCAACGTGTCCGGTATTCACAGTGTTGAGTATCCCTGTTTCTACGGAGTGCAGGCAGCTGGAGACGAGGGCAGAAAAAAGTATCTCGAGCAGGCGTTTACATTCGGCAAGACATTCTGAGTTGCATTTTTATGCGACGCGGCAAGAGGTGGTGTGGCCACTCAAACGACTGGGCCCTGTCCGGCTATGGTAGTACGGTGCATGACGCGCTTGCGCCGCAGCGGCACCGAACTGGCTCGATGCAGCACGCACCGATTGTCCCACATGAGCAAGTCGTGCTGTTGCCAGTGATGCGTATAAACGTATTCGGGACGAGTACACCAGTTGATCAGCTCCTTGACCAGAAGCCGGCCCTCTTCCACCGGCATGCCGACGATGCTTTCGATATGTCCGCTGACATACAACGACTTCTTCCCGGTTGGAGGGTGAGTACGCACGATCGGGTGCTCGACAGGAGGTAGTGCATCCTTTTCTTCCTGCGACACCCCGCCTTCGCCAAACAGGCCCAGTGAATAGGCATAGTGATGAACAGCGCGCATACCCTCGAGCGACTGTGCGCGCCCTTCGGTCATTGCCTCAAAGGCGATACGCATCGATGCAAAACAGGTATCGCCCTCGCCTTCCGGCACTTCCTTGCCGGACAGGATCGAACCAAGCGCAGGAACAGGACGAAATGAACTGTCTGTATGCCAGCGGCCATTGACTTCGAGAAAGCGGCGCTTTTCCGCATCCATAGGCAACACATTTCCCTCGTCATCGACGTTCGCCAGGCGGTAGATGTACGGGTTCTGCGTGGCAATGGCAAAACTGGTCTTTTCCAGTTCGCCAAATCGTTGACTGAAAGCAACATGCTGCTCGTCGTTGAGGTCCTGCCCACGGAACAACAGCACTGAATAGGTGTTGAAGGCGTCAAGCACCTCGGCAAACGTCTCGTCATCCAGCGGCTGGCGCAGATCAAGACCAATGATCTCGGCACCGAACAACGGGTGCAGCGGCCTCAGCTTGAGCTTTTCCCCAATCGATGTGGCAGTGGCCATACAAAAATCCATTATGCGGATAGGTACCGGCGGTTAGATTAGCGAGCGCAATGCGCCAAGTCAAAGGCGCCGGTTCGCCGGATCAAAGTCCTGGTCATGGTTCGGCCAACCGGGTCTGTGCGATCGGCTACTTCAGGGCGCCGCCAGACGCGCCAGTTGCACGCGCACCGAATCGATCAGCTCGCGCATGAGCTCATCTGCGGTCAAATCACTGATCAGCCCAACGCCCTGACCCGCCCACATTGCCATGAAGTCGGGGTCGTTGCGCTCGGCCGCGGATTTGCGCAAGACCCGTGACACCGAATACTGCGCAGGGTAAGGTAGCAAGTCTTCGTCGAGCGCCTCGACTTCCTCGATGTAACGGTTGCGAATTCCGCGCGCCGGGCGCCCGGAAAATGCCCGGGTGACCTTGGTATCCTCGGCTGCAGCGCTATGCAGGAAGCTTCGCCACGCATCGAGCACCGTCATTTCGCTACAACCCAGAAATGCCGTGCCCATTTGCACGCCGGACGCGCCCAGCGCAAGGCTGGCAACAACGCCGCGCGCATCCATGATGCCCCCGGCTGCGATTACCGGAACCTCGACTGCGTCGACGATCTGCGGCACCAGCGCCATCGTGCCAATGAGTGCCCGCCGGTAATCGATCGAAAAAGTGCCACGGTGGCCACCAGCTTCGCTACCCTGGGCAATGACGGCATCCACACCAGCCTGTTCAAGTGTTCTCGCCTCATCAACTGTAGTCGCCGAGCACAATACTTTCGCTCCGCAAGCGCGCGCGTTTTCCACCGCGGCAGCGTCAGCGCCAAAATGGAAACTGATCACCGGCACCCGTTCCTCGACCAGCACATCGAGCTGCTCGTCGAATGGGCCGAACATCGGTCCCGGTTCAGGAACGTCGCCAAGATCAAACTCGGCGTGGTATGACGCCAGTTGCCGGGCCAGACGCGGCCCGGGTCGGGCGCTGCGATCAAAGTTCTCGGTGTGGGCGGAAAACAGGTTGACGTTGTAAGGCTTGTCCGTCTGTTCACGAATCGCGCGCACGGTTTCGCGCAACTTTTGCGGCGGCGTGCCGGCCGCGCCGAAACTGCCCAGCCCTCCAGCGTTGCTCACCGCTGCCACGATCCGCGGATTGGTCGCACCGGCCATCGGCGCCTGAATAATCGGATGCTCGATCGCCAGAAGATTGACAAGCCTGCCGTCCGGCCACATGTTTTCTCAGTCCCTTCCTGTTCTAACCCCGGGCATGCACATCCGCGCCGGGAAAACCGCGTTCGCTATTTCGGCTGTTTGGTCAGGCGCAGATAGGGCTTGAGCGTTTTCCAGCCCGCGGGGAACATCTTCTTCGCGTCATCGTCAGAAACCGCGGGAACGATGATAACGTCATCACCGGTTTTCCAGTTCACTGGAGTAGCGACCTTGTGTTTTCCCGTCAACTGCATCGAATCCAGCACGCGCAAGATCTCGTCGAAATTTCGCCCTGTGGTCATCGGATAGGTCAGCATCAGCTTGATCTTCTTGTCCGGCCCGATGATGAACACCGAGCGAACCGTAGCATTGGTTGCGGCGGTACGACCTTCCGAACCGCCAGTCTCGCTTGCAGGCAACATGTTGTAGAGTTTTGCCACGTTCAGGTCGCTGTCACCGATCATCGGGTAGTTGACCTTGGCACCCTGGGTTTCCTCGATGTCTTTCGCCCATTTGTCGTGATTGTCGACCGGATCGACACTGAGGCCGATGATCTTGCAATTGCGCTTTTTGAATTCGGGTTCGAGCTTGGCCATATACCCGAGCTCGGTGGTGCAAACCGGAGTGAAATCCTTCGGGTGCGAAAACAGTATCGCCCAACTGTCACCAATCCATTTATGAAAATCAATTTCTCCCTGGGTCGTCTTGGCCTTGAAATTCGGTGCTTCGTCATTGATGCGTAGAGACATATGTCCTCCTGATCCGCTTTTTCTGTTAGACACTCGCGCAGAGCCGCCAAATACCGGGCTGGATGAGTCACCTCGAGCTCCACGCCGCTGCGCCCGGCAGCACAGCCTGCAAACGTTGCACTGAGACTATCGTGCTCGAGGTGGGCGCATAAGAATATCCCCGCCGCGCAGCGTACGCAATGCGGATTTCGACAATGCGATCGACAGCATTGAATCGCCTTTGACAATAACCATGCTGGTGGAATGGACACCGATTTGCACGATCACTGCAACCAACAGGTCGCGCAGGCTGTCAGACGAAAATTCCAGTCATCACAAGCGAACCCAATCCATCCATCGGCCGTCAGGGTGCCAGGGTTGTGCCGGGTGGTTCAGCCATTGGATAATGCCGGCCTGTCTCGAACCCTTGTTGATACGGTGATGACTCGCCGCCTCAACATACATCAGAAGAATGGAATTGATTTCATGCGCATCGGATATCTGTTACCAACCCTGATTCTCATGCTTTCCGCGACTACTGTTCTTGCACAAGGCAAGTCCGCGCAAGAACTGATCGGCGCCTGTTCACGCTGCCACGGCGAAGACGGCAACACCTCCGGGATCTATCCGGATCTGGCCGGGCAGCAGAAGGAATATACGGTCAAGCAACTCCTAGATTTCAAATCGGGCGCTCGCAAGAATACGCAGATGTCCCCGATGGTAGGTGTCCTCAGCGAGGAAGACATGCACACGCTGGCCGAGTTCTACGCTGACGTATACCTGGAGCGCCAGCGCAAGATGGACCCCGACCTCGTTGCACAGGGAAAAAAAGTGGCGAAGGAATTGAACTGCGCGAGCTGTCATCAGCCTGACTATCGCGGCGTCGCGACCATTCCCAGACTTGCGCGCCAGAATCGCGTTTACCTGGTGAACCAGATGAAATACTTTCGGGACGGCAAACGCAGCAATGACAACGGCCTCAAAACCGAAATCATGAAGAATCTGACCGACGATCAAATCAAGGTGCTGTCGTACTATTTCACCTCAATGTGAATCGAATCGCGGCGCGCCGCATTCGGCTCGGAGAGCCTGACTCGCGGGACAGGCGCATTCACCGCTAATCAATGCGTTCCTGCGCAATCAACGCCGGAGGAACGGAAAATCGATTTCCGGCGACCGCCCGCTGACCAGATCGGCGATCGCCGCGCCCGAGCCACAGGCCAGTGTCCAGCCTAGCGTACCGTGTCCTGTATTCAGAAACAGGTTCGAATAGCGCGTGCGCCCGATAAGGGGAACATTCGTCGGGGTAGTCGGACGCAGACCAGCCCATTTCTTCACGTCAGTGTAGTTAACCGCATTGGGGAAAATCTGCCTCACGCGGTTGGCAATCCCGGCACAGCGCGCTTCACTTACCGAGGTATCGTAGCCGGATACCTCCGCTGTCCCGGCCATGCGCAATCGCTCACCCAGGCGTGACATCGCAATCTTGCCGCTCTCATCCGTAATGCATACGGAGGGAGCTCGCTGCGGATCGGTCACCGGCGCGGTAATGGAGTAGCCCTTGACCGGATAGACGGGCGCGCTGATGCCGACGGGTGAAAGCAGGAACGGGCTGTAGCTCGCCATCGAAACGATATAAGCGTCGGCAGTGAGAACATCCTTGCGTCCGCCCGCGCGTACCGCAACACCGGAAATGGTGTCTCCTTCGGCAAGCAGGCGATCGGCTTCGACGCCATAGCCAAAACTCACGCCTTTGGCGGCGGCCAGTTCCGCCAGGCGCTGGCTGAACAGATGTGCATCGCCGGACTCATCATCGGCGGCATAGGTCGCCCCGACGATTGGCAATTGCGTGTCACCCAGCGCCGGTTCGATACTGATCGCTTCGGCAGGTGAGCGCACCGATACCGCCAGGCCATTCGAGAGCAGCAAACGCAAGCGTGCTTGCGCTGCGTCGAACTCTTTTTCGTCGGTATGTATCTGCAGTATTCCCTTTTCCAGATGGTCATAGGTGATACCGGTCTCGTGGCGCAACTCCTGCAACCGGGCCCGGCTATGAATGGCCAGGCGCAGAATACGCAAGGTATTTTTGCGGGTGCGCCAGGGCAGGCATTCAAACAGGAAACGCAGCCCCCATGCCCATTGACGCGGATCGGCACGCAAGCGAAACATCAACGGCGCGTCTTCGCGTCCCAGCCACTTGAGAATCTTGATTGGCGCCCCGGGATTGGCCCACGGTTCGGCCTGACTGACAGAAATCTGCCCGCCATTGGCGAAGCTGGTTTCCATTCCAGGGCTAGATTCGCGATCGATCACAGTAACTTCGTGACCGGCCCGTGCCAGGTACCACGCGCTGGTAACACCGACGACCCCAGCCCCTAGAACAAGTATTTTCATTTCAGAACGATTATCCGGAAAAATTCAGTTGCTGCCGGCCTGCCAGGCCGACTGGCCTACACAAAGCGCGAGCGCATACGTGTCATCGCCGTGATCCAGGCTGCCGCATCTCTCGTATCGCACCCACACCGAGCGGCGCACGCAATGCTATTGCGCGACCCAGCCGCCGTCGGAAAGGATATCGGTTCCGGTAATGAAAGATGCGCCATCGGAACACAGAAACAGGGCAATTTCGCCGATTTCTTTTGGCTCGCCCCAGCGGCGGGCCGGAACCGCATCGAGGATACCAGCATTCTTTTGCGGGTCGGCGCGCAATGGCGCAGTCAGGTCGGTTGCATAAAAACCCGGGCTGATGGCGACCACGTTGATGCCTTCATGAACGTGCTCCAGCGCCATTGATTTGGTAATCGCCAGAACACCCGACTTGGTTGCACAGTACGCGGCCCGTCCCACACTGCCAACACGCGCCATGATCGACGTGATGTTGATGACCCGCCCCCATTTGTTTGCCTGCATGTGCGGCACGAACGCCCGCGAGGCAAGAAAAACACCCGTCAGGTTCGTATCGATTACGGTGTGCCATTCATCCAGACTGAAATCAACGAGGTTCTTGCGTATCGCAGTGCCCGCATTGTTGACCAGGATGTGCACATTACCAAAACGCTTCTTGACGTCCTGTTCCAGTTTCAGGATCTGCGTTTCTTCGCGCACATCGCAGCCAAACATTTCCGATTCCATCCCCTGCTCACTGGCTAACGCCTGCGTGTTCGCAAGCTCCTCCTCGTCGCAATCCGCCAGCGCCAACCGTGCTCCTGCACTCCCGAGAGCCAGCGCGATGGCTCGGCCAAGCCCCCGGCTGGCCCCGGTAATAACCGCCGTCTTTCCTTCGAGAAATTTCCCATCCATGCCCGCCTCCTCCTGACCGTTTGATTCGTCGCGAAATGGACGAGTATACAAGCGCCGGCCGTGGTAATTGCCGGCAGCGTCGGCCGGGCGCCACAAAACCCGGCACGTGGACTAATATTGTCGCTTCGACCGGGCGCATTCGCCTGGCTGCTAGTGCGCGATCGGGAACAGTGAGCAGAAGAGCAAATTGATGACACAGCAACGACATCTCGAAGTCTGGCCAAAACACTTGCCCCGCCATCTGACGGTGCCGGCAACCACATTGGGGTATAACCTCGACGTATCCACCACCCGGTACCCGGAAAAACCGGCGCTGGTCTTCTACGACAACCAGATCAGCTATGCGCGCCTGCACCGGGAAGTCGAGGCCATGGCAGGCTACCTGCAGCATGAGTGCGGGGTCAGCAAAGGTGACCGCGTATTGCTCGACATGCAGAACTGCCCCCAGTTCATCATCGGCTTTTTCGCAATATTGCGTGCCGATGCCGTCGTCGTACCGGTTAGTCCGATGAACGTCACGGACGAACTGGTTCATTATCTCGCCGACAGCGGCGCGGTCACGGCACTGATCGGTCAGGAAGTCTTCAAGCAATTCCGCAATCTGATCGGGACAAAGGTTGAACACCTGATCATTGCGACCTACGCTGACTATCTGCCTGCAGACCTGGATATCACCGTTCCAGTGTTTGTTGCCGAAGCACGTTCGAACAGTTCCGGACCCGGAGTCGTGACATGGCGCGATGCGCTCGCCGCGGACCGCAGACCGCAGACCAGCCGCGCCCGCGCGGATGATTTGGCCGCGATTCTGTATACGTCCGGCACCACGGGAAAACCCAAAGGATGCATGCATACGCATCGCACCATCATGACGACACTGGTTGGAGCCGCGCTCTGGGAAGGCTTGTCGACCGACTCGGTCGCGCTGGCCACGGCACCTTTTTTTCACGTCACCGGCATGCAACACAGCATGCATGCCCCGGTATTTGCGGGAGCAACTATTGTCATCCTGCCGCGCTGGGACCCGGAAGTCGCCGGCTACATGATCGAGCGCTATGGCTGTACCCACTGGGCAAATGTACCGACCATGGTAGTGGACTTGCTGGCTCATGCCTCGACGGCGGCCCGCGATCTGGGATCGCTTCAGAACATTTTCGGTGGCGGAAGTTCGATGCCGGAAGCAGTCGCACAAAAACTGTTTGAACGCTGCGGCATCCGCTACATGGAAGGCTACGGCATGACGGAGACGATTTCGCAAACGCACATGAACCCGCACGAGGATCTGCGCAAGCAATGTCTTGGCATTCCGGTATTCGACACCGTTTCGACCGTAATCGATCCGCAAACGCTCAAGGAACTCGGCCCCGGCGAGACTGGCGAAATCATTTCCAGCGGGCCACAGGTGATGCAGGGCTATTGGCAACGCGATGAAGCCAACATGGAAGCGTTCATCGAGATGGATGGGCGCCGTTTTTTCCGCACGGGCGATCTGGGACGCTATGACGAGCATGGTTTTTTCTACATTGCCGACCGTCTGAAGCGCATGATCAACGCCGCTGGCTACAAGGTGTGGCCTGCCGAGCTCGAAGCAACGCTGTACAAGCATCCCGACATCAAGGAAGTGGCCATCATTTCTTCGCCCGACTCACGGCGCGGTGAAACAGTCAAGGCCGTCGTCGTGCCAACCGATAAAGCCAGGGAGACGCTCAAGGCCGAGGACATTATTGCCTGGTCTCGTGAACACATGGCCGCGTACAAGGTTCCGCGACTTGTTTCGTTCGTGGACGCGCTGCCGCGCTCGGGCACCGGCAAGATACAGTGGCGCACGCTGCAGGAGCGGGAATGGCAGGATGTGGCCGACAAGGCTGCGCAGAACGCATCGTCCTCGGGCACGGCAACATCAGAAGAATCCTGATTACCGCTCCCGGGTGGAACCTGCGACCCGGAGTGCGGCGGAATACAACCGACTCGCGTCGCAGAAACAAGGTGATTTGAACATGCGCAGCGCCGCATTCGCGCCGTGGCCGCGCGATTTGCATCAGCCCGAAATCGTCAGCAGTTGAGGAAACCGACATGAAAATCGCAACAGATGCACCGGCACTGGATGCCTCCCTGGAACAAGACATTCTCGCAGCCGCACACGACGGCGAAGCCGACCTGCTCTCGCTGACTCAAACACTCGTCGGATTTCCCAGCCTCCTCGGCGATGAAGGCCCGGCGCAGGATTTCATGGAAGGCCTGTTTCGCGGGATGGGGCTCAAGGTCGACCGTTTCGAAGTTGACGATGCCGAACTGGGAGAGCTTCCCGGCTACTCCCCGGCAGTCGGGCACTGGTACAACCACGACAACGTGGTGGCAATCCACACACCGAGAGACCAGTCGGGGCACTCGCTGATACTGAACGGCCACATCGACGTGGTGCCATTGGGTGCGGAAGAGTTGTGGAGCAACCCACCCTTCGAAGCAACGGTACGCGAGGGAAGGCTCTATGGCCGTGGCAGTGGTGACATGAAAGCCGGCATCGCCGCTTACGTGAGCGCTTTTCGCGCACTGCAGAATCTCGGCTTGCAGCCAGCGGCGCCGGTATTCCTGCAATCGGTGGTCGAAGAGGAATGTACCGGCAACGGCGCGCTCGCCTGCCTGCACCGGGGCTACGGTGCCGACGCCGCTATCATCCCGGAACCGTTTGACGAAACCATCATGTCGGCGCAGGTCGGCGTGATGTGGTTGCAAATCGAAGTGGTCGGCAAACCGGCACACGTGCTCAATGACGCGCAAGGCATAAACGCGATCGAAGCCGCAATCACACTATGGAACGGCTTGAAAGGGCTAGCCGAGGAGTGGAACCGGCCGGAGAACCGCCACCCCGTCTTTGCCCACATGGACAATCCCGTCAAGTTCAATCTGGGAAAGATCCACGGTGGTGAATGGGCGTCATCGGTGGCGACTAGATGTGTGCTGGAAATTCGCTGTGGCTTTTATCCTGGCGTGTCTGCGGCGGCAGTGCGTGGCGAAGTTGAAAAGCAACTGAATGAAACGGCGCGCAGCGATCACCGGCTCAAGGGAATCGAGTACCGGGTCCATTACACCGGATTCCAGTCCGAGGGCTGCGTAGTCGATACGGCCACACCACTGGTAAATACCCTTGCGGAAAGTCATCTGTTGGTCACCGGCCAGCGACCGGAATTCTTCGCCAGCGCGGCGACGACGGACGTTCGCACCTTTCAGCTATACGGATCCATTCCTGCGACCTGCTACGGACCGCAGGCAAACAATATCCACGGTATCGATGAATCAGTTTCGATCAAGAGTATGAATCGCGTGAGCGCGGTTCTTGCTCTCTTTATCGCCAGATGGTGTGGCGTGGAGAAAATACGATGAAGCTGGTTGCACGACTGACGTGGTTCGTCATCATCCCGTTGCTGGGCGCATGTGCGGGCACGCCGCACACCAGCAGTCACGAGCGCACACCGGCCCACAGCCAGGCCGATCGCGACCTCGCCTCGCTGGCCGCCGCGAACGCACAGAACATGGTAGGCAAGCCTTACCGTTACGGCGGAAATTCACCTCGCGGTTTTGATTGCAGTGGCCTCGTTCAATACAGTTACGCACGCGCCGGAGTATCTGTGCCGAGAACAACTCGTTCCCAACTCAAAGCCGGGAAGCCGGTTTCCGGCAAATCCTTGCGCCCCGGCGATCTCGTGTTCTTCGACCAGGAAGGCAGAAAGTTTTCCCACGTCGGCATATACATCGGAAACGGAAAGTTCGTGCATGCGCCTTCGAGCGGCAAACATGTACGCATCGACCGGTTAAACAAGCGCTACTGGAAGAAACACTTCGTCGCCGCACGACGCATCTAGCTTTCTCTTGCCGGAACTTCCCGGCCCCGGCGTTGTCAGCACACGCCGCGTTTTTTTTCACTCTTGCCGGAACCGCGGCGACAGTCATTTGTCACAAGTTTCGCAAACCAGATAACACTGCTAACACCGCTGCCTGTTTCAGGACGGTTTCAGTATGTGAGGGCGCTTGCTGGCAACAGCCAGCCAGTGCGTTTGTTCTGGTGTGGCAATTCGCCGCGAATTCAAGAACCCTGATGGAGATAGCGACTATGGTTTCCAGGAAATCCTTTTGGAAATGGGCCATCGCTGCCGTGATACCGGCTGCAGTGGCTGTTTATTACACGCTGGCCTTGCCCAGTGCATCGAAGGCCGAACCACATGACTCGGCGACAGTGACCCAAACCCAGCCGAATAACGCACCGCTGGTAACCGGACTTCCGGATTTCACGCGCCTGGTTGAGCGCTACGGGCCGTCGGTCGTCAATGTCTCGGTGACTGCTGAAAACGACACGGCCGCGCGACAAGCACCGATCCCGGGCATCCCCGAGAACAGCCCATTTGGTGAATTCTTCCGCCGCTTCGGGCCGCAAACGCAGCCGCAGGCCGAACCACCTGTACGTCACGGCCAGGGTTCGGGATTCATCGTCAGTTCTGACGGTCTGATTCTGACCAATGCACACGTAGTAGGCGGCGCTGACGAGATTACGGTCAAGCTGGTAGACCGGCGTGAATTCGACGCAAAACTTGTCGGCATCGACAAGCAGACTGATGTAGCGGTACTGCGTATCGATGCGCAAAACCTGCCGGCCGTGAAAATCGGTGAGGCCAACGATCTCAAGGTTGGAGAATGGGTCGTCGCCATCGGCTCGCCGTTCGGATTTGAAAACACCGTGACCTCGGGCATTGTCAGCGGCAAATCCCGCTCGCTACCCGATGGCACCTACGTGCCGTTCATTCAAACGGACGTTGCGGTCAATCCCGGTAATTCGGGTGGTCCATTGTTCAACATGAAAGGCGAAGTCGTCGGCATCAACTCACAGATTTTCAGTCGCACCGGTGGATACATGGGCCTGTCGTTCGCGATTCCGATCGACGTTGCGATGAACGTCAAGGACCAGTTGGTCGCAACCGGCACCGTGACACGCGGGCGCATTGGCGTGCAGATCCAGGAGGTCGACCAGTCGCTGGCACAATCCTTCGGCTTGCCGAATTCGAAAGGTGCACTGGTGAGCAAGGTCGAACCAAATGGACCGGCTGACAAAGCGGGCATTCGTACAGGTGATGTGATTCTGAAGGTCGATGGCGAACCTATCACGCAAATGACGATATTGCCGTCCGTGATTGCCGCGAAGAAACCCGGCAGCAATGTCACGATCGGTGTCTGGCGCGGTGGAAAAGAGCAGGAAATCGATATCGTGGTTGGCAGCTTCAAGGACGACACCGTGGCACAGGCAACACCCGAGACGAAAGCTGAAGCCGGCAAACTCGGTCTTGCCGTGCGCGAACTCACGCCCGAAGAAGAGCAAATGCTCAATGGCGAGCAGGGCTTGTTTGTCGAGCGCGCCGAGGGTCCTGCCGCCGCGGCGGGGCTGCGCCGCGGCGACGTGATACTTGCAGTCGGGTCGACACCGGTCACCTCGGTAGAGCAATTGCTCGAGCTGAGCAAAGAGACCGGGAAGACCGTGGCCCTGCTGGTTCAGCGCGATAACCAGCGTACCTACGTACCTCTCCAGACCGGTTGATCCCGGGTAACAAGCGTTTCGCAGCACAAGAGCGCACCGCCCCGGCGGTGCGCTTTTTTCATTCTCTTCTCGCTTGATCGATTTAGGCGATCAGTCGCCAGGATAGTGGCTGCGCTGATCGGCCTGGTGCCCACCGAACGTAAACTGCGCAAACACGGAAATATGAATCGCCCCCCGCGCGAGCGCGTCGGTGCATTGCACCGCTGGCAGATTCGCCAATTTGCCCTGATCGGGGGATTGGCCGATATGACAATATCAAGCGCTGCCGGCCAGATCCGGGCATACGCGGCAGATTATCGCCTCTGGCGGTTGTGCCTTTACTCCGGAAAACCGGACTAGGCACTGTCCGGCAAGAAATACTTATTCACGGATAGGACGTATAAGGAATTCAGTCGCTCCAATTAGGCTCAATTACTTACAGCACTTTCTTAATGCAGCACGCAACAAAACCGCTGTAATCGGTCAAACTTCCTAGGATGAATAGATTTTTTATGACCGAAAAATTTCACGGTTTCAATTTCTTTTTCCAACCACAATCAATAGAATCTCCCTGTCCATTTCGGCGATAAACGGGGGCGGTGCGTACCACTGCCCGACAGCAGAACTACTAACCGCTGGTTAAGGGAGGCCGCGGTGAACCGATTGGAATTTGCGAACGATAATACAGAGCTGAGTCCGGAACTACTGCAAATCGTCAAAGCCGTACAAGAAGCGCTCAATCAGAAGCGTGCCCGGCTGCAGATCGAGGCGATCGACGGTGGCCCGTCAGCACTGGAAGTGGCATACGCGCGTGAACGGGCCAAGCGTCCGCCGTCTCCGCATGGTATTGCCTCGCATCCAAAGCTGCTCGCGGCAGTCGTGGAAAATGCGGGCGCAGCCATCTTCAGCGAAACGCTCGACGGTATTGTTCTGACGTGGAACAACGGAGCGGAGCGTATTTTCGGATTCTCTGATGACGAAATCATAGGCGAGAGCCACATTTGCCTGTTTCCCGACTTCCTCAAGGAGGAAGAAGCGAAAATCTGGAAACGGATCATTTCTGGCGAAACCATCTCTGGCTATGAAACGGTACGGCAGGACCGGCAAGGCCGCCTCATCGACGTTTCGATGAACATTTCGCCGATCACCGAAAACGACAAGGTTACACGAGTCGTGATTGTCGCCAACGACATCACTGGGCGAAAGAATCTGGAACGCGCGCTGATGCAAAGCGAACGCCTCCAACGCGAGCGCCTGGCCCAGCTCAAAACGGTGCTCGATTCGGTGCCCACCCCCGTGTGGATCGCACATGACGTTGAGTGCAAGGAAATCACCGGCAATCGTGCAGCCTACAATCTTCTGAGGCTCCCACAGGGTAGCAATCTGTCGCTGTCGTCGGGAGGACAGAAACTCCCGTACGCCATCTATCGCAACGGGCGCGCCCTGGCGCCGCACGAACTGCCGGTTCAGATGGCGGCATCACGCGGTATCGAGGTCAACGATTTCGAACAGGATCTGGTTTTTGACGA